>DATMRM010000437.1:0-14589 GCA_035566155.1 Steroidobacteraceae bacterium
GGACAGAGCCTGCTCACGGAGGGCATGTTCCGCGACAGGCACGCACTCGCAGCGTTTGCGGCCGACCTGCGCGCTTTGCAGTCGAACCCCTCAGATGCGGCGCTGCTTTGGAAATACGGCTTAGGGGAGTCGATGCGCGTCGAGGCGCTGCGGCTTCTGGAAATGCGCAACTGGCTCGAGACTGAAGTGCAGCCTCGCTCAAAGCGGCATGGCTAACAGCACCTGGGCGCAGCTCAAGGGGCCGCGCCCAGGTTCGATGAGTTACTCGAAGTAATTACGATATCAAATTGATAAATATACTGATTTATCCCGCTTTCCTTCGGACCTGTCAGTGACTGACTGGCGGACTGGGTGCCCCGGTCGCCGCACCCGAGCTGCTGCCGGCTGGCGCTGCGGGCGGTGCCTCGATGTCGAGCAGCTCGATATCGAATTCCAGCGTCGAGCCGGGCGTGATCTTCGGTCCCATCTGGCGCTGGCCGTAAGCAATCGACGACGGGCAGACGATGCGTGCCTTGCCGCCCACTTTCATCAGCTGCAGGGCTTCGGTCCAGCAGGCGATGACGCGGCTGAGCTGGAAGGATGCGGTACCGCCGGGTGCGCTCTTGGAACTGTCGAATACCGTGCCGTCCGTCAGCCTGCCTTCATAGCTTACCTTGACGTTGTCAGAGCGCGTCGGACTTGGGCCGCTGCCCTCCTTCACGGAAACGAAGATCAGTCCGCTGGCGGTCTTCTTCGCGCCAGGCGCCTTTTCAGCCTTCGCCAGATACGCATCGCTCACCTTCTGCGCCCGGTCCTTCTGCAGCGCCTGGACCTGCGGAATCGCCGACTCGGCATCCTTGGTTTCCGGCTTGTGATGAAAACCGTCGGAAAACCCCTGCCGGACCGTCGCGAACTCCGCATCGGTGAGGGAAAACGCATTCAGGTTACGGCTGAGCAGCGCACCGAGCGCGTAGAGAGTTTTCTGCTCATCGCTCATGGTCTTCGGTGGGGGCGCTGACCGCTTTGGGGCGCTAGCCGAGGCGCTCGGATCCTGCGCCAGGGCAATGCCTGCGAAAGCGCTACTGAGGGCTACACAGCTCAGCGCGGCGATGAGCGCGCGCGTCACGGATCGGTTCATACAACACTCCTGAATCGGGGGCGCGCATGATACCAAGGATGCATGAAATGACCGGCACGAGGCCGGTCATTTCGCTACGGCCAGGAAGCTTTGGAAGCCTCAGTCGAGGCAGACCACCAGGCGGGCGTGATAGGTACGCCACTCGATCGGAACGATGATCGGCCGGGTCTTTTCCGGATACTCGACCGCAGTGCCACGCCCGTGGACCACCGAGGGCACCGAGATATTGAACTGATGGCCAAAGTCGCGCCGGGCGTTTCCGGAGAGCGTATTGGCGATTTCTCCCACCAGGTCGCACAGGTTGTCATGGCTCATGTCAGTTTCCTGCATGCGCATCAGCATGACGCTGAGCATCCCCTTCGGAGCGGTAAAGAACACCATGCCAGTGCGCTTGCCGCTGATCTTGATCATTCCGGTGTAGTCCGAGACGTCCGGGTAGCGGCCAATCGCCAGATGCGGTGTGCCGCACTCTGCAGTCTGCTGCACGGTCGTATTGAAGTAGTGCAGCACACCATTGACGAACACATTGATTTCGGATTCTGTTTTCATCTCTGTCTCAGCCGCCCACAAGCTTGCGCAGTGCTTCGTTGAGTTGCCGATCGGTGAAGGGTTTGCACAGGAAGCCACTCGCGCCCTTCTCAATCGCGTCGATGGCGGTGACCTTATCGGCCAAAGCCGAGATCACCAGTATCTTGATGGACGGATCGCGCTTCACCAGGTGCGCGACACACTCGCCGCCATCCATTTCTGGCATGGTCAGGTCCATCGTGACCAATGTGGGCTTGAGCTTCTCGTGCAGTTCGAGCGCTTCGCGACCGTTGCGCGCCGCGCCCACGAATTCCACCCATGGGAGATCCTGGGCGCGTTCAATGCGCCGGCGGATCACATTCGAGTCATCCACAACCATTAGCCGGTGTGCTGGTGCGTTCATGATTCTTACGCTGCCGTCGAGGACAGAACGGTGCTGGCCGTCTTTGGCAACACCACCTTGAATCGCGTGTACTGACCGGAGACCGTCGAAACGGCGATGTTGCCGCCGTTCTCGCGCACCCAGTTGCTGACCGCGTCCAGACCCACGCCGCGACCGGCGTGCTCGGACACCTCGCTTGCGGTCGAGAAGCCCGGCTGGAAGATCAGCTTGTACACCGCAGCGCGCTCCAGGGTCATCGCCTGCTGCGGCTTCACCATGCCCTGCTTCAGAGCCTTGTCGATGATCTGCTCGTAGTTCAAGCCACGGCCATCGTCCTCGATCGTCAGCAGGAATTCCTGGTCGCCGTCTTCGGTGAACGTCACCTGCAGCGTGCCCTCCTCGAGCTTGCCGGCGTCGCGGCGCGCTTCGGGGCTTTCGATGCCGTGCATGATCGAGTTGCGGATCATCTGAATGCAGATGTCCTTGACTGTCCCGGCGAGCCGCGCGGGAACCCGGTCGAGTCCCTTGGTGACGAGTTTGACCGGACGCGACTGCGACAGCGACACGTCCTGGCTCAGGGTTTGCAGCTGCGAATCGATCGACGGGCCGATCGGCATGTGCTCCGCCTCGGCCTGAGACTGCACTTCGGTCGTATCACCGGCACCGGCGGGTTTGTCTTTGTCCTTGGCCTTGCCCTTCTTGCCCTTGTCAGCGCCGGCCGCTTGCGGGGTGACGCGGAAGCCAGCGACACGATCCTGCATGCCGTGGATGCTGGCCGCATGGCTCATCAGCTCGTCGAGCTTCACGACCACGGGCATGAAGTCGTTACCGTTGAGCTGCGCCTTGTTACGCAGTGTCGAGAGATAGTCTTCGGCAGCGTGGATGCGCTGCACGAAGCTGGACAGGCCCAGCGAGGCCGCTTCGCCCTTGGCGGCATGCAGCTCGCGGAACACGCCGTTGAGCTTCTTCTTGAGGTCTTCCTGCTCCTTGCCCGGCGCCGTCAGCATCGCGTTGCTCTTGCGGAACGCGACGTCGGCGTTGGTGAGGAACGACTGCATTTGCTGCGGATCGACCTTGAGGATCTGCAGCAGCACAGCGGCCTGCGAATCGTTGTCGGCCTTGACCTGTTCAAGCTCGCGCGCCAGCAGCACGCGATCGGTCACGTCGCCCACGACACCCAGGATGTAGTCGCCCGAGGTATCATCGCCACGCACCCGGCGGAACGAGAACGCCAGATAGCGCGTGTCGGTGCCACCGGTCGGTGCGGCAAAGGCCACTTCGACCTGGTTCAGAGGATTGATCGACTCGATCAGATCTTCGTGCACCTTGTCACGCCACAGCAGGCCGAGGAATTTCAGCGCCGCCTTGGTGGTCTTCTCATCCACCAGCGTACGCAGCACTTCCTCAAAGGTCTGACCCGCCGGATTCTCGATGTGCAGCAGGTCCTTCAGCGAGCCGGAGCAGGTCGAACCGAGCTTCAGGTCGCGTCCGATCAGAAACAGTCCTTCGCGCACCGTACCCAGAATGTTCTCGACCTGGCGCTGGGCTTCCAACGCCTCAGCGGCCGACTTGGTCGAACGATAACCGTAGTAGAGCATCGCACCGAGCAGCAGCGCGGCAACCAGGGTACCGGCCAGCAGCAGCGAGCGCAGGTTGCGGCCGCTGTCGCTGACTGCGGTTCGCAGTGCGACGCCCAGCTGGCCCAGGCTCTCGGACATGGTCTTCATGTTGGGTGTCTCTTTCACCAACATGTCATCCACGGCGGCCTTCAGCTTCTTGCCGGGTGCACTGAGGTCTGAGGCATTGGCCGAGTCGGTGTAGAGCTCGGTTTCGCGCATCTTACCGAGCGCCGTGAGCTGCTCGTCCAGCGTCTGCCAGCGATCGAACGCCTGGCGCAGCGGCTGAGAGATGGCGGTGTCGCCGTCGAGCTTCGCGGCCTTCAGATCATCCTGCAACAGGTTATAGGACTGATTGCTGGTCTCGCGCATCGAGGCGAGATTGCGCAGCGACTGCCCGATGTAGGTCTGCGTCTCCAGTCCGCGCTGAATCAGCGTCAGCTCCGAGCGCATCAGTTCCGGCCGGGAACTCAGTTCCGACGCCAGCTGCAGCGCGGCCGAAGCCGACTGCAACTCGGATGCGCGGCGGATACCGAGCACCAGCAGTAGGGTCAGTACGGTGGCGAACATCACGGTAGCACCGATCTGCACCCACTGTCCGCGATTCATTGTTAAGCGTCGAGCCATTCGGATTCTTCCTGCCGTTAGCTGATTTCTATTAACTGGGTTTAAAGGTCAGACGCACGCGCGCGCGGCGCGGCTGTTTGTCGGTCAACTTGCTGGTGTCGTACTTGGCACCCATCACCGCGTCGATCGCAGCGGCATCGAAGATGCGCGCCGGGTTCGACTCCGCAATGCTCGGCTGCGCCGGCCGGCCATCCGCCTGCAACATGAATTCGACGATCACGTAGCCCTGAACCCTGTTGTCCGCGGCCGCTGACGGATACACCACTCGCAGCGGCGTGGTCGGCCGCGCAGCGATGTATGCCGGGCCCGCCGCCGCCGCCGCTGAGGCCGCCGCGTCCTGTTGCTTGGCCGCGGCCTGGGCCGCTTCGGCCGCCTTCCTGGCCGCCGCGGCTGCCGCAGCGCGCTGATTGGCGGCATCGATCTGGCCCTGCAGCTGTTTCTTGGCCTCGGCGACCTCCGCGGTCGCAGCCACCTCACCGGCCGCCGCAATCAGCTTCGAGGCAGCATCAAACTGATCCTTGTTGCTCTGTTCCTGCGCGCGGTTGATCAGTGCTGCCTGCAGATCGCGCTGGGCGCTCATGGTCAGCGGATGATTGCGCGACACCTGACGCATCGCGCTCAGGCGGCTGCGGGCGCTATCGTTCGCGGGCTCGAGCAGATTGCCGGCGTCGATGGCCTGCTTGACCGAGGCGGCCAACTGCGTGAGCTGCGCCTGGGTCGCCTGTTCGAGCTTGCGCGATTCCATCGTGCGCCGCAACTCGTCGGCGGACTTGCGATCGAGCGTCGCCAGCTGCGTGATCATCGCATCCGCAGCGGTGAAGTCGTTTGCCTGAATCATCTCCTGCGCGCGCGCCGCATAGAACTTCGGTCGTGCCGCGGCGACCTGCGCGTCCAGTTCCTTCACGCCATCGGATTCGACATTGGTGGCCTTGAACGCGCCGATCAGGCGCTGCGCATCGTCGAGCTTGTTGGAGGCAAGATCCGCCAGGACGCGCGATTTGATCACGCTGAACAGACGCTGCATGCCATCGATGGCCTCATCGTTCTTCGGCTCCTGCGCCAGCACCTGGGAATACAGCTCGAGCGCGCTGTCGCCATGCGACTCGCCATCGCGCGGCAGCAGCTTCTGATCGCGGAATGCAATGCGGGCAGCCGACAGCAGCTCGATCGTCGACATCGGCTTGGTCGCCGAAGCGGCAGAGGACTGCTGAGCGCTGACGGCCGCGGTCGGAGCTGTCGGACCGCTCGATCCGGACTTGTGAAGTGCGAAGAAGGCCCCTGCCGCCAGCACCACGGCCACGGCCGCTGCGATCAGGAGCTTGCTGTTGTTCTTGGCCGGCGGCGTCACCTCGCCCGGCGGCGCACTTTGCGGTGCACTGCGGGCGCGGGCCTCGGCGCGATTGAGTACGTCCTTGAACTTGTCGGTGCCCAGGTCGTAGCGGGCGACCACATCGATAATGGCGCCGCGTGCGATCGCCGCGCTCCAATACGACTCATCACGTGATGCGGCCGCCACGATGATCGGCAGGTTCGGGTGTGCGGCTTCCATCTGCGCCACGGCAGCGCGCGGATCCCCGACGGCTGCCGCATCCAGCATGATCATGGTCGGCGGGCTATCCTCGCCCTGTGCGGCCAGCACCGTGGCTATGGCGGCCGGCGAATCGACTGGGCGGCTACGGAAGCCCTCGCTGAACAGGGGCCCGATCTCGATCAGAAACTCGTCATCCCCCGAGACGACCACGACATCCACTCGGCGCGGCCGCATACGCGTCGGTTCTACTGCGGGAATCGGGTCGTTCGCAACGGGCATCATCGGGCTATACCTTGTGCGTGAGGGAACACGTGCCGCGAACTCTGGTGTTACAGAGGAAAAGCGACAGCGCATCGGTTCACATTTTGTAAGCTCGCGATCTCGGCACTGGCGTCGCCCTTTCGCTGATGAGCGCCAGGTCACATAATTCACCCCACCCCCGGTCGCCGTTTCGATGTGCATCACGTCACGGCAGCTGCCCAGACAGGGGCGTAAGGTTTCCGGCTTCTATCGCTATGTCTGCGGCGGGCCGGGTCCCGGATGGAACAGATCGCTCGTGGGCAGACTCCCACGCGTCAGTTGGGTATCGGGACAATGCGCGCCGTTGTCCTCAGCTACCTGATGGACGCTGTCCTGCTGTTCGGTTTTGCCCTGGCCGGTACCATCCCGATGCCGATTCCGCTGGCCTACCTGGCGGCCGGGCTTGCCGATTCAGGGTGGTTCTATCTGCTGTCCCGCCGCATGCCCGAGGGTCGCAGTCAGTGGCATACCCTGACCTGCCCGCGAATGTTCATCTCGAGCGCGATCCAGCTCACGTTCATCGCGCTGGTCCCGCAGATCGGCTTCTATTTCGTCACCGTTCTGTTCATCGTTTACGGCTTCGGCTCCATGGCGCTGAGTGTGTGGCAGTCGGTGGCGACCTGGAGCAGTGTCGCGCTCGTGACCGCCGTGCTGCTCGCCAACGGCGCGCAGGCGGCCTGGATTCCGCAGGCCAACCTCACCGAACGCTTGCTGGTGTGGCTGTGCTTCATATCGGTACTGGGCCGCTGCGTGCTGCTGGGTGTGTTCGGTCGCTCGCTGCGCGAGCGACTGCAACGGCGCAGCCGGCAGCTCACCGAATCGGTCGGCGCCCTGAAGCAGCGCGATCAATCACTCGAGCGTGTCAACGCGGAGCTGCAGTATCAGGCCACCCACGATGCACTGACCGGACTTGCCAACCGAGTGCTGTTCGCCGAAGAGCTGGAGAAAGCAATCGCCGCGCAGCGGCCGTTCGCGGTATGCGTACTGGACCTGGATCGGTTCAAAGTCATCAATGACTCGCTCGGTCACGGTGCAGGAGATGCGCTGCTGAAACTGGTCGGCCGGCGACTGCTGTCCACCACGCGCACCGACGATGCGATCGCGCGCGCGGGCGGCGATGAATTCCTGCTGCTGCTACAGGAGCTGGGTGCCCGCGAAGACGTCGAGAAACTGGCAGCTCGCTGGATGAGCGCGCTGTCGGAACCCTATCGCGTTCATGGAACCGAGCTGCACATCTCGCCGAGCATCGGCATCGCGCGCTACCCGATCGATTCGGCCGATGGTGAGGAACTGCTGGCGCGGGCCGATGAGGCCATGTATCAGGCCAAACAGGCCGGCCGCAACATGTTTCGCTTCTTCGATGCGGACGTGATGGGATCCTCGCGCGAGCGTCTCGCGATCGAGGCTGACCTGCGCCAGGCCATCTCGCAGTCGCAGTTTCAGCTGCACTATCAGCCGAAGATCGACATTGCCAGCGGCATGACACGCAGCGTCGAGGCGCTGCTGCGCTGGCAGCACCCGATCCGTGGCCGGATGATGCCGGGCGACTTCATCGCAATCGCCGAGGACACCGGACTGATCCTGCCGATCGGGGACTGGGTGGTACGCGAGGCGTGTCACCAGGCGCGGCTCTGGCAGCAGCAGGGCCTGCCGTTCCTGCGCGTCGCGGTCAATGTCTCGCCGACGCAATTCCGCCAGAGCGGCTTTCCAAATATGGTTCGCGAAGCCCTGCAAGCCTACGCGCTCGATCCGTCGTATCTGGAGATCGAGCTGACCGAGGCGACACTGATGAGCAACGCCGAGCGCTCGGTGACGATGCTCGAACAGCTCAGCCGCTTGGGGGTGCTGGTGTCGATCGATGACTTCGGCACCGGCTATTCGAGCATGACCTATCTGCAGCGCTTCCCGATCGACAAACTGAAGATCGACCGCAGTTTCATCCGCGACCTGGATAGCAACCCCGATGATGCCTCGATCGTACGCGCCATCATCTCGCTGGCACACGGTCTGCGGCTGAAGGTCGTGGCCGAGGGCGTCGAAACCAGTGCACAGCTCGACATCCTGCGACGCATGGGCTGCGACCAATACCAGGGGTATCTGCGCAGCCCCGCTGTGAGTGCCTCGGACATTCCGGCCCTGCTGGCGGCGCCGCAGATCTCGGAGGCTTCGCCCGCAGCGGACCAGACCTTCTCCAAGCTTGCGCGACTGGTTCGCTCCCGACCGCAATGAGCGCAGCCCCGGTGGAAATTGAAGGCTCGATGAAGGCCGCTCCGGCACCGGCGCTGTTGACCTGCCGCGCAACCGAACTTTCAGCAAACTTGCCAGACTCTTACGAGCTAAACCTTAGCTAATTTAGCATCTAGCTGTGGAGCGCGTCACAGTGCTGCGTGTCATCCGGGCGTAACGTTCCTTTCCGCTTCCTTTCAACCCGCGACGACCGCGCCCGCGCCATGAGGACTTCCGTTGGCTTAGCAAACAGCTCCCGCGTGATGCTTGGCATCGCGGCAAGCTACGTCACCGACACGCTGTTGCTGCTGGGATTCACGCTGACCGGAACGATCACGCTGTCGGTCCCCTGCTGCTATCTGGCCGCCGGGCTTGCCGAGTGCCTGCTGTTCCATCACTGGACCAAACGATCGCTGCCGCTGAGCGACCCGCAGAATGTCGATCGCGTTGTGCTGATACGCATGAGCGTGTCGATCGCGATCCAGATCCTCTTCATGGCCATCGCGCCGCAGGTCGGTTTCTATTTCGTCGGCGTGCTGTTCATTGTCGTCGGCTTCGGTTCGATGAGTTCGACCTCCGCTCGCGCTGCCATGGCCTGGTCGCTGGTGTCGTTGATCACTGGCCTGCTGCTGCTGCGGGCGCAGCCCACGGACTGGATTGCTCACGCCAGCCCCGGGCAGCGACTGGTGGTGTGGGCCTGTATCGTGACCTTGCTGGCCCGATGCAGTCTGTTGGGGATGTTCGCGCGCTCACTGCGGCTGCGACTGGAAAATCGCAGCGATCAGCTGCGCGAATCGATCGCGGCGCTCAAGCGGCGCGATGAATCGCTGGCCCGCGTCAACGCCGAGCTGGAGCATCGCGCCACGCACGACGCCCTCACCGGCCTTCCGAACGGCGTGCTGTTCGCCGATCGCCTGCGCGAGGCGATCAAGGATGCCCGTCCCTTCGCGGTCGCGCTGCTTGACCTGGATCGATTCAAACTGATCAACGACTCGCTCGGCCACGGCGCGGGCGATGCCACGCTGAAGTTGGTTGCGCGCCGGCTGCTGTCCAGCACGCACGCCGAAGACACCGTCGCGCGCAGCGGTGGGGATGAGTTCCTGCTGCTGATGCGCGACGCGAAGTCACCGGCCTATCTCCAGGGGCTTGCGCAGCACTGCCTGCAGACGCTGTCGGAACCATTGCGCATTCGAGGCGCCGAACTGCACCTCACCGCCAGCATTGGAGTGGCGCGGTACCCGGCGGACGCGGATGAGGGACAGGTGCTCATCGCACGCGCCGATGAATCGATGTATCAGGCGAAGGCAGCGGGCCGCAATGCGGTGCGTTTCTACGATGCGCAGCTGATGGGACTGGCGCAGGAGCGGTTGCAGCTCGAGAACGAGCTGCGGCTCGCGCTGACCAGCGGTCAGCTCGAACTGCTCTATCAGCCCAAGCTGGACATCGCCAGCGACGACATGCGCAGTGTCGAAGCGCTGCTGCGCTGGAAGCACCCGGTGCGCGGGCGGCTGGCACCGGACGTCTTTCTGGCCGTGGCGGAAGATTCCGGCCTCATCCAATCCATTGGCTCCTGGGTAATTAACGAAGCCTGCCATCAAGCGAAACGCTGGAAGGCTCAGGGGCTGCCGCACCTGCGTGTCTCGGTCAACGTGTCCGGCGTACAGTTTCGACATCCCGAATTCATTGGCATCGTGCACGAAGCCCTCAAGCGCGACGCCTTGCATCCGTCCTATCTTGAAATCGAGCTGACCGAATCCGCGCTGATGGCAAACACCGAAAAATCGGGCGCAGTGCTGGAACAACTCAGCCGCCTGGGCGTCGTGGTCGCAATTGATGATTTCGGCACCGGCTACTCGAGCATAAGCTGTCTGCAGCGATTCCCGATCGACAAGGTCAAGATCGATCGCAGCTTCATCCGCCAGATGCAGCACAACGCCGGCGACGCATCGATCGTGCGCGCGATCATCTCGCTGGCGCACGGGCTGCGTCTCAAGGTGATCGCGGTAGGGGTCGAATCGGCCGCGCAGCTCGCGATCCTGAGGCGCATGGGGTGCGATCAGTATCAGGGGTTCTACCGCAGTCAGGCGGTACCGGCCGCTGACATCGAGCTGATGATCGCCGCCCAGCGCGCGCAGGCCGCGAACGACGCACTGGCGGAACCGAGCGTCAGCAAGCTCGCGCGACTGGTCCAGCGCCAGCGCTAGACAACGACGTCCACCATGTTGCCGACCGCCGAGAATGCGGTCGTACCTGGTTGCTGCAGGTTGTGCTGCAATCCGAGCAGCCAGCTTCGCAGCGTCAGTGTCGCACCGCCGCCGAAGGAACTCGACGCAATGCTCGTACCGCCGGCTTCCAGGTCCTGCAGCAGTCGATTGAAGGCTCCTTGTAATCCGCTGACGTTGCTGTCCGGCGCCTCTTGCGGATCGCTCAGGGCACTGATGAGTGATTGAATTTTGCCCTGCAGTCCCTTCGAGCCCTGCTGATAGGCATGGGAGCGATAGCGGGCGACCGATCCGCGCGAATAGGTCAGACCCGAGGGAGCACTGAAGACCGCCGCGCTGTTGCCGGCGCTG
Source organism: Steroidobacteraceae bacterium (assembly GCA_035566155.1). Taxonomy (GTDB): domain Bacteria; phylum Pseudomonadota; class Gammaproteobacteria; order Steroidobacterales; family Steroidobacteraceae; genus FEN-1191. Next base: position 10,901 of record DATMRM010000437.1, read on the forward strand.
CCGGGGGATTGGCTGGGCGCGGTCGCTGCGCTCGACAGCGCTTGAAACAGCGCCTGCATGAAGAGCTGCACATGCTGCGCGGCGCCGCCCTCGGTGTGACGGGTCGCATCGCCCGCATCGGCGGTATCGGAGCTTTCGGTCGCGGCTGCAGCCACCCGACCGGCAGCAAGGGCCGCAGGAAGGCTCGGGTCGGCGGGGCCGGACACACCCAGCAGGTCACGCTGGAGACGCCATCCCAGGTCGGAGACTGCGGATAACGACATTGAAGCAGTCTAACAGTCCGCGGCAAGGATGGGGTGCGCCCGCTCGGCGCTAAAAGTGCGAACCAGTGCCGGGATTGATCAAACCGCGCTCTAAGGACCTTCGACGCTGTAACCTTCCGCGCGAAATTTAGCGAGCGGCCCGCGAACATCCAGCAGGTCGTAGATCGGGCGCATCGCAAAGGTGACGCGATTGCGGCGCAGAGCCGCTTCCGCTTCGTCCATCCACAATTGCGCCGCACGATCCACCATTTCCTTGATGCGCGGCGCGTTCGAGATGGCGTTGATGCACACCTCACGCTGATTCGGAAAGGGCAACGCGCGCAACCGATCCACATCACCGACTGACCAGGCCAGCGCTCGCTGCTGCATGTTCTGCAAGTCGGTCTCGATACGGGTGACCGTCGCATCAAGACAATCGACTTCGAGGGCGGGCGAGAGGTCCCCGACCTGCTTGAGCGTATCGGACGGATTGGTCAGCTCGAACTTCGGTCGCTGCACCGGCACGCGCAGTTTCCTGGCAAGCCTCACCACCTGCTGCTCCACGGTCTCGCGCTCGGTCAGGCCTGCCGCATCCACGGCCTTGTCATACAGGCGCAACGCCGCGGCACTCGGCCGCAGATCCTCGATGCTTCGGTCGCTATTGTCGAAGTTCGATTTGACCTGCTCGAAGCGCGCGTAGAGCGGTGGCGGCACCCATGTCTTCAGCGTGGTGTGTTCGGGAGTTCGCTCGGTGTGACGGAACTGAAAGTACAGCCTTACCGCCGAGATCGGCCCGATGCTGGCCGAAATGGAAAACCCGCTATCGAGCAGCTCCTGCGAACTGCCGAGCGCGGTTTCGACCTGCGTCGAGCGCCAGGTCATCTTGCGCGGAATGTGCGTCAGTGTGCCCAGCAACCACAGGACGTGGTCTTCCCGGGAGACCTTCCACAGGCGAGGTCCGGGCCGCTCGCCGGTGACACTGATCTCCTCGAGTTGCGTCAGTCCTGGCGGAGGCGGAGCCTCGGCCGCTGGCAGCGGCGCGCCGACGCTCAGTGCTATTCCGCCGAGGATCAGTGCGGCCGATCGGCCGCCCATTGCTTCACCACGGCCAGCGTATTCTCGACGTGCTTGTCGGGATTCAGCGCCGTGTAGCTGTAAAGCACCTTGCCCTCGGGCGAAATGACGTACGAGGTGCGGTTCGCCCACGACGGCGCCAGCTTCAGCACCGCATCATATTCCTTCATGATGTGCTGATCCGGATCGGCGGCCACCGCAAACTTGTTGCGGCACTCGCTCACCGAAAACTTGTTGAGCTTTTCGATGTCGTCATGCGATACGCCGATGACGGTCGCACCGAGACTCTTGAACTGATCGGTTGCCTCGGCAAACTCGTGCGCCTCGACGGTACAGCCGCTCGTGAACGCGGCCGGGTAGAAATACAGCACGACCGGCCCCGTCTTCAGGGCGTCGGCCAACGAAAACTGAAACGGCTTCCCTGCCAGCGTTGCTTGGGTCGTGAAGTCCGGTGCACTCGCACCGTTTGGCAGCGCCGCCAGTGCCGTCCCGGCACAGGAGCCTGCCCATAGCAGGGCCATCACTCGTTTCATCAGGCGTACCTCGAGGGTCTTGGGCGCAGGGACGCCATTATGGAGGCCGTCCGCAGGCGGAGCAATCCGCGAGCCCCGCGGGGTTTTGAGCGAGCGAACTGGACTTAGTGGTCGGCGAAACCGGAGTTGGGTGGATAGCCGCCCGGCCCGCCGAACTCATCGATCGAGCGGACCTTGCCATCGACGATCTTGAAGACTTCGGCGACGTAGGTGGCGCCGGGAGTCTTGCGCTCCGGGTGCGGGATGATGAAAAGCGCAGCCACCACGCCATGCGCCACATCCACCACCGGGATGCGCACATTGACGACGGGCTGGCCGGTGAGGTTGGTGAAGCTCGAGGCGCAGGTGCCACCGCCACGGCTCTCCGGGTTGTCCGGATTGTTGGTCCACTTGAACCCGGCGTTGTAGCGATCGCAGCGATAGCTGAAGTGCGGGATCGAGCCGTCGTGTTTGCTGATCCCCTCGAGGTAGCCCCGCACGATCGCGATCAGCTGCTCGCGGCTGGACCGGCGCTCGCTCGGTACCACCGCTTCATAGAGGATGTCCGGCTCGGCCAGTCCGGCCATATCACGACCGGAATCACCGCCCTGCGCGGTAGGCTCGCCGCCGCGGGTCCACAACTCTGATTCGGTGATTTTGCCGCCGACGGTCTTCAAGCGAACGAACAGCGAGCCGATCCGTCCCGCGCGCTTGGCGCCGCCGGCGTAGACCACCTCGCCGGTGGAGGCATCGGCGAACAGCAGACCAGGCAGCACGCCGTCAACGCTCTTCCATGAACCCTGGCCCAGCGCCAGCGCCTCCGAGTTCTCGCGCGCGTTGATCGATGCTGCGAGCGGCAGCTTGCCTGGCTCATGACGCGGCATCTGCTGCAGGTATTGCTGCATGATGCCCGCCAGGCAGCGCTCATCGCATGACCTCGCCAGCCCCGGGCTCGGTGCGCTGATCATCCCAACCGCCAGCAGTGAGCACAGTCCACTCCAACGCAAGCCAGATATCATCGCCACAGCCTCTCTCCTAAGATCGTTGATGCAACCGATTATTTCTTCGGCTCCAGATCGCTCGGTACCTGCGTGGTCACGCGGCCATTGACAATGGGGTTGCGATCCTCGGGCCCACCGCACAGCTCCGGATCATCGGGCCATTCGGTGCTCTCCCGGCGCACGTACTGGCGCGTGAAACTCCAGTCGTGCGTGAACTTGACCGGGTCACGAATGGTGACCTGATTCTCGATGGTATTGGGATCGATCCTACGCAGCCGCTCGAATACCGTCGCCTGCGTGGACACGGTCAGCGGCGTGGTGTCGAGCCACATGTCATCGCGCATGTTGATCGTCTCGATGAGAAGCGTGCCGCCTTCCCAGTGTCCACGCGACCGACCAATCATCAGTGGCCAGCGCGCATCTTGCGGCGGCCAGGGACGGCCATCGGTGAAGACATGGCGTACCGCCTTGTCGACGATGATGTAGGTCTCCTTCGGCGTATTGATGAATTCATATTGAAACGGTGTCGCCACGAAGCGCGGCATGCCCGCAAAGCAATGCAAGGTATTCGAGTCGGTCAGCACATCGACGCCTTGCGGATCACCCTGTCTGAGCGCGCGCACCAGATCGGCTTTGTACTGCGCCAGATACTGCGGCTTCAGGGGCGCGTCATCCGCGGTGCCGCGTACGAACATCCTACCCTCAGGCGCCGATATCAACGCGACCGAGCCTTTGACATGCCACAGTCCGGACCAATCGGGCGGTGCCGGGCTTGACGCTGCCAACGCCTGTGCACCGCTCAGCAGCGAGACGGCGAACAGGCCGCATCCTGTCTTTCGTTTCATTGCCTGGTCTCGCCG
>DATMRM010000438.1:0-2840 GCA_035566155.1 Steroidobacteraceae bacterium
GATTTGGCATCTTCTCGCTGATCCGCGAGAAGATAACGAGCATCGGTACGCAAGCATGCAAGATTCAGATCACTGACAAGGATCAGATCCAGCGTTTTGCGGAGCGAATTGGATTTTCACCCGGGTGCGCGAAACAACAACGGCTGGAAACGCAGATCCTGCCGATGATTCAGTCGCAGCCCAAGGTGAAGAACAACTTCGATACGCTGCCTGCCGAGGCGTGGGCGATCGTCAGCGCTGCAGCTAGAGTGGGCGGCGTTTCGCTGAGATCTGTCGGCGTTGCCGCCAGCAAGCAGTCAGTATCCATGAACTCGGCGCGGCGGGTCGCATTTCGGACCGGAGATCTCTATTTGGATCCGCTGATTGAAGGTCCGCTGTGGGATGTCGTGGAACAAATAGAGCCCGCCGGCACGGAAGAAGTGTTTGATATTTCTGTTCCGAACCTGCATAACTTCGTTGCGAACGATTTGATCGTTCATAATTCAACGTACGCACGCTGCGGTATAATAGTGAATGTAACTCCCCTGGAACCCGAGTGGGAAGGCCACGTGACCCTCGAGTTCTCCAACACCACGCCGCTGCCGGCGAAGATCTACGCCAACGAAGGCGTCGCACAGATGCTGTTCTTTGAATCGGATGAGGTATGTGAAACCTCATACGCCGATCGCGGCGGCAAATATCAGAAGCAGCGCGGCGTCACCTTGCCAAAGGCATGATGTTCAGTTGCGCGTCAGCGCGCGGATCTCCATGGTCCACTCGACCGAATCGATGCGTTTCTGCTCCACGCGCATCGGCAGGTAGCCGAGGGAAGGAGCACACCAGAAGCGCGTGATGCGCGGCGAGCCGGTGTGCTGACTGCTGTAGATCGTCGTGGCGATGTGGCCGAGCGGAGTATCGAGCGTCTCGTCGCCTTCGCGCTGATAGTGATAGTCGCGGATCGTGTTCTTGTCGATCAGCCACAGCGTATCCGGGGTCTTGCCGCGCAGCAGATCGACGATCAACTCAACCTGAACCGACAGGTCATCCTGCACGCCGTCCTTGATCGGCAGATCGACCGCGACACCATCATAGGTTCCGGTCGCCCGTCCCGTCTCCCAGTTGAACTCGACATCCGCGTCGCGGTCTTTGCTGCCAGCGTCGGCACGAAAATGCTGCGGCTCGACACCGCGCTCAGTGACCCGCAGCAGGCTGGTCAGCCGCGGCCGGTAGGGATACAGCCGGCCCAATCCGCGCGGTTCGGTGCTGGAGGTGTAGGCCCAGGTGTTGCGGCCCCGATTTTCGAGCTTGAGCGTGGAGACGGCCACGGTAGCACCGTGCCAGCTCCAGGCGTAGGAAGCTTCAAACGGGGATAGCTCGGCAGCGTGCGAATGAGCGCTGCCACACAGCGCGCCCAGCAACGTGGACACGGCGACGGCCCTAAGCATGTCGTGCCTGCGACACCGCGGGCGTGTCCTCCTCATTGAGGGGAGCCAACAGCGGCTGGCCGTCGAGCAGGACGCGATCATCGCTCAACGCAATCCGCCCGTCGGCAATCAAACCCACCGCTTTCGGATAGATCCTGTGCTCGTGCGTCAGCACCCGTGCGGCCAGCGTCTGCTCGCTGTCGTCGGGTAGCACCGGGACGCGCGCCTGGCATATCAGCGGTCCGCCATCCAGTTCCGCGGTGACGAAATGCACACTGGCGCCGTGCTCGCGCTCATGAGCTTGGAGGGCTCGTCGGTGCGTATGCAGGCCCTTGTACTTCGGCAAGAGCGACGGATGGATGTTGAGCACGCGCCCGGTGTATCGGCGCACGAACGATGCGCCCAGAACGCGCATATAGCCGGCCAGGGCGATCAGACCGGCACCACTGTGCTCGATGAGTTGCGCGATGGCCAGCTCATGCGCCTCGCGCGTCGGATAGCTCCCGGAATCGAGCAGCGTCGCCGTCAATCCGAGGCCGCGTGCGAGTTCGATGCCACCTGCGCTGGCGCGATCGGCAATGACCTGAACGATCCGGGCCGCGATCAGCCCCTGGGTGCAGGCACGCGCGATCGCGGCCATGTTGCTGCCGCCTCCCGAGATCAATACAGCCACGGGCAGCCGCTCGCGTGGCATCGTCATTCGATGACGACACCGCGCGCGCCGGGTTGCACCTCGCCGATCAGCATCGCCTGCTCGCCGTGCTGGCTCAGACATCGCACCGCCTCTTCGGCGCGTTCGGGTGCCACGATGGCAATCATGCCGATGCCGCAATTGAAGGTGCGATACATCTCGGCCGGCGCGATGGCACCGGTGCGAGCCAACCAGTCGAAAATCGGCATCTCTGGCCAGCGCACGCGCTGCAGGCGGGCCTCGAGGCCATCTCGCAGCACCCGCGGGATGTTGTCTGTCAGTCCGCCGCCGGTGATGTGCGCCAGTCCGTGCACTGGCATCGTCTTAATGAGTGCCAGCAGCGATTTCACATAAATGCGTGTCGGGGTCAGCAGCTGCTCATAGAGGCCGCGACCCTCGAGCTGCGTCTGTGAGGTCGCACCAGCGACCGCGATGAGCTTGCGGATCAGTGAATAGCCGTTTGAATGCGGGCCGGAGGAGGCCAGTGCGATGATCGCATCGCCGGCGTTGACCCGGCGGCCATCGATGATGGCCTCCTTCTCGACCACGCCGACGCAAAATCCGGCCAGATCGTAGTCGTCACCGTGGTACATGCCGGGCATTTCGGCGGTTTCGCCGCCCACCAATGCCGCGCCGGCCTGTGCGCAGCCTTCGACGATGCCGCTGAGCACCGTGGCCGCAACGTCGACGTTCAGTCGGCCGGTGGCGTAGTAATCCAGAAAAAACAGGGGTTCCGCGCCCTGGAC
>DATMRM010000439.1:0-6526 GCA_035566155.1 Steroidobacteraceae bacterium
GACCGGTGGTGCCGTCGTCCCCGGTGCGGGTGACGATCTTCGATAGACGATTCCCCATGCAGCTACTTTACTACAGCGCGCCGGACTTCCGGCGCGAGTTAACCGTCGTTATACTCGGCCCCGTTTGAGCACAGGGTTCCCGCAAGGGATTTAAGGGAACGCGGTAAATGCCGCGGCTGCCCCCGCAACTGTAACCGGCGAGCGATCGTCTTGAATGCCACTGAGGCGTCATGCCTCGGGAAGGTGGACGAAAGCCAGGACCCGGAAGTCAGGAGACCTGCCTTGTGCTGTCGTCCTGTTTCCGGTCGGGGTGTGCCGGGATCGCGGTAACCCGTTGCGACGACACGGTGGAGTCGTCGCGGGGGTTCTTCATCTCAAGGCTTTCGCGTGCCGACTCCTGGAATGAAAACCAGGAGGATCAATGCGCATTCAATGGTTAGGTTCAATCGTAGGGGTGCTGGCAGCCAGTGCCAGCGGTGTCGCGCGTGCGGATAGCCCGGACTTCGCAGACACACTGCAGCCGGTGGTGGTCACAGCAACCAAGATACCGACGCCCGAATCACAGCTCGCCAGCAGCGTAACGGTCATTAGCGCGGAGCAGATCGCCGCCATGCAGGCGACGACGCTCCCGGACGTGCTGAAATACGTGCCAGGGCTGAATCTGGTGCAGTCGGGCGGTCCAGGCGGGCAGACCTCGGTGTTCATGCGCGGGACCAACTCCAATCACGTCAAGGTGACGGTGGATGGCATCGACGTCAGCGATCCAGGCACGCCGAACGGCTCGTTTGATTTCGGCCAGTTCCTGGTGCAGGACATCGAGCGCATCGAAGTGCTGCGCGGGCCGCAGAGCGGCCTGTACGGCTCGGATGCGATCGGTGGCGTCATCAACGTCATCACCAAGAATGGTTCGGGTCCACCGCAGCTGGTGGCTGCGCTCGAGGCTGGCAGCTTCCAGACTTTCAATCAAGCGGTGGCTGTCAGCGGCTCGCAGGACGCGTTCCACTATGCAGTGAGCCTCGCGCATGAGCACGCCGGCTCGACTCCCGTGACACCGCTGGACCTGCTGGCGCCGGGCGAAGGACGGCGCAACGATTACGACGACAATCTTACCGTGTCCACCAAGCTCAGCTACGTGGCCAATTCGGCCCTCGACTGGGGTGTCGTCGGCCGTTACACCGACACCCATCTGCATTTCACCGGTGACAACTTCAACCTCGTGCCGGCTGTACCCGATGCGAATCAGAGCGAGACAGATACCGGCAGTTACTATGGGCGAGTGTTCCAGCACCTGGCGCTGCTGGACGGCCGGCTCGATCAGACGCTGGACGTCGCCTACACGCGCAACCGGAGCGACAACTTCTCACTCGACAACGGCGAGTCGCTCGCTATCGGTCAGCGCCTGAAGTTCGACTACCAGGGCGCATTCAAGATCATCGATTCGCAGACCCTGGTCTTCGGTGCCGAGCACGCACGCGATGAGATCAGCGAGCCGATCGATGCCGGCCTGTCGATCGACTCCGGCTACCTGGAGTTGCAGTCGCAACTCGCGCAGCGGCTGTTCTCCGCGATCAACGTTCGCTACGACAGCAACTCGCTGTTCGGTCATAAGGTCACCTTCCGCATCGCGCCCACCTATGTGATTGCCGAGACGGGCACGCAGCTTCGCGCCAGCGTCGGAACCGGCTTCAAAGCACCGACGCTGTCGCAGCTGTTTCAGAACTTTCCGCCGACGTTCTTTGCCAATCCCGACCTCAAGCCCGAGAGCAGCATTGGCTGGGATCTGGGGGCCGAGCAGGCGTTGCTGGCCGGAACGGTGCGTGCGGGAGCGACCTATTTCCACATCAGGTTACGTGATCTGATCGATTCCAACGACACCTTCACCACCAACATCAATGTCGACAAGGCGACGACATCGGGCGTCGAGAGCTTCATCTCGTACCGGCCGTGGGCGGCGCTGACCTTGCGGCTGGACTACACTTATACCGAGGCGACCGACGATACGACGCAACAGGAGCTGCTGCGTCGGCCGAAGAACAAGACCAGCCTGGACGGCAACTGGCAGGCGACTGCGGCGCTCTCCTTCAATACCGATCTGTTGTACGTGGGCCCATGGAATGATTTTCCTCGCTATGGCTTTGCAACCGCGCAGGCGCCGGGCTATTTCACCGTGAATGTTGCCGGCAACTACAAGCTGAGATCGAACGTCGAGGTCTATGCGCGCATGAACAATCTGCTGGATCGTCGCTATGAGGATCCGTCGGGGTTCCTGCAGCCGGCCTTCGGCGTGTTCGCAGGCATCAAGGCTCGCCTGTGAAACGCCGCGCTTGACGCCGGAGGGCCGCCCGCGCGCAAACTAGCGGCATGATGTCGAAGGAACTGCAGGCGGCTCTGGATGCGGCGCGCGCGGCGGCCGAGGTGATCCAGGGGATGTATCGGCGCAATTTGGCGGTGACGCTGAAGGCTGATAAATCCCCGGTCACCGAGGCCGATGTCAAAGCCGAGCAGGCGATCCGCTCGGTGCTGCAGGCGCGCTTTCCGGACCATGGTTTCTACGGCGAGGAGACCGGTCGGCACGGGGTCGACGCTGAGAATGTCTGGTTGGTCGATCCGATCGACGGCACCAAGTCCTTCGTCCGCGACTGCCCTTTCTTCTCGACGCAGATTGCGCTACTGCGCGCTGGGAGGTTGGTGCTGGGTGTCTCGTGCGCCTCGGCCTATGGCGAGCTCGCGTGGGCCGAAGAGGGCGGCGGTGCGTTCCTTGACGGCCAAGCTATCAGCGTCAGCCCGGTGTCCGAACTGGGCAGCGCCATCCTTTCCACCGGCAATCTCAAGACATTGTCGGCGTCCGCTACCGGCTGGTTGCGATTCGGAGCGCTGGTCGGGCGCGTCAATCGGTTGCGCGGTTACGGTGATTTCCTGCACTACCATCTGTTGGCGCGCGGCGCGCTCGACGCGGTGCTCGAATCGGACGTCAACATCCTGGATATCGCGGCGCTGACCGTCATCGTGCGCGAAGCGGGTGGCCGCTTTACCGATCTGTCGGGCGGCGAAGTGGGTCTGCAGACCACTACCGTGCTGGCGAGCAATGCGCTGCTGCACCCGCAGCTACTGGAGGCGTTGAGCTGATCAGGCGGCGATGAATGCCCGGCGGGGGGCTACGCCGATGGCCTCGATGGGTGTCAGGTAGAGGGCTGAGAGTTCTTCCGCCGTCAGCACCTGCGCAGCCGGCCCGAGTTGATAGCGTCCATCGCCATACAGTAGCAGCACACGGTCGGCGAATCGTTCGGCGAGCGTCGGATCGTGAAGGGTTGCGATGACGCTGGCGCCCTGACTGCACAATTCGCGGAACACCTGCATGATGTGGATCTGATGATGCGGATCCAGGTGATTGGTAGGTTCATCGAGCAGATAGATCCGTGGCTGCTGCGTCAGCAATGAAGCCATGGCAGCGCGCCGCTGCTCGCCGCCGGAAAGCGTGTGCACGTTGCGGCGTGTGAAATCTCCCAGTCCCATACGGCGCAGTGCCGCCTGAGCGATCGCCAGATCGTCGGCCCCCTCGCGTTGCCAGAATTTAAGATGAGGGTGTCGGCCGATGAGCGCCGCCTCCAATGCGCTCAGACTCAGGGCCTCTTCGCGATCCTGCAGCAGCAGACCCAGTTGCCGCGCAATCGTTCGGCGCGGCATGGTCGAGATATCCTCGCCGCCGAGCAGTACCTTGCCTTCCGCCACGCGATTCAGGCCAGCGAGCGCGTGCAGGCTCAGGCTCTTGCCACTGCCGTTGCGTCCGAGGATCGCCAGGAACTCTGCGCGCCGCACGGTCAGCGTCAAGTCCTGAACCAGGGTGCGCTCACCGGCGGTAATGGAAATCCCGGTCGCCTGTAGCGGATGAGCAGCCAAGTTCATGTGACGGCTCTAGGGCTGGAGCCGTATGGCCTGCCAGGGGCCGCCCTGATAGATACCCTGCTCCAAGCTCAGCACGCGCGTCCAGCGCGCACGATCGTGCAGACGTCCGGCGCCCTCGACCCAAAGTTCGCAGCCGTCGATCCAGAGGTGGAATCCGCCCCAGTGGGGCGGACGGTCGATCGGGACGCCAGGATCGGGTGCCGTGTCATCGCTGCTGATCGGCGATGGCGTACCGAATCGCTGTGCCATGCGCTGTGCCGCGCGTTCGAGATCGCTGCGCGAGAGCAGGGGCGCACTTTGCTGACTGGCCCAGGCGCCGATGCGGCTCTGCCAGGAGCGTCCGGAAAAATAGGCATCGCTTTCGGCCGAGCTGCTGCGTGAAACGATGCCTTCCAGACGTACCTGGCGGTGCATCGCATCCCAATGCATCACCGCCGCGGCGCGAGGATTGGCTGACAGTTCGCACCCCTTGCGCGACAGGTAGTTGGTGTAGAAGGTGATGTAGCCGGGGTGGGGCACAATCTGCTTGCATAACACCACCCGCGCTGCAGGGCTGCCCTGACTATTGACCGTGGCGAGCACCATGGCGTTGGGATTGGGCTGTGCGCGCCGGGCGGTCGCCTGCTGCAGCCAGTCGGCCACGATCGACAGGGGTTCTGCGGGCAGCTGCTCAGGCAAATGTTCACGGTGAAACGGCATCGCGACATGGTAGCTGCAGTGGGGCATCGGTGCATGCTACAAAGCTTCCCTTTGCCCTTCAGGTATTGGTCGATATGACACTGGATGAGCTGCGTCGGCACCTCGACGAATTGGATGAGCGGCTGCTGCAGATCATTGCGCAGCGTCAGAGTACCAGCCGCGAGATCGCGCGCGTGAAACGCTCGACCGGCGTTCCGACGCGCGACTATGGTCGCGAGCGCGAGGTGATTCTGGGCGCGCGTGGCCAGGCTATGAAGATCGGCGTATCGCCGGATCTGGCGGAAACATTCATGCGGCTGCTGATCCGCTCGTCTCTGACCACACAGGAGCAGGCCAGCGTCGTGGCGCACGGAGCCGGCAGCGGACAGCGTGCGCTGCTGATCGGTGGTGCCGGCAAGATGGGCGCCTGGTTCGCCTCATTTCTGACATCGCAGGGGTTCGATGTGCAGATCGCGGATCCTCGAGCGATGTCGGGTCCCAACGTGATCGCGGACTGGCACGATTCGGCGCTGACGCAGGACTACATCGTCGTCGCGGCGCCGCTCGGTGCCACCAATCAGATTCTGCAGCAGCTCGCGGAGCGAAAGCCGCGCGGCGTGGTGCTGGATCTGGGCTCGCTCAAGTCGCCGCTGCGTGCAGGACTCGAGGCGCTGCGCGCAGCCGGCATCATGGTCACGTCCATTCATCCCATGTTCGGCCCGGACACTGAACTACTGTCGGGCCGGCATGTGATTTTCATCGATCTGGGCAACGCAGAAGCGCTGGCGCGTGCCCGCACGCTGTTTGCGCCGACGATGGCGGAGCAGGTCGTGATGGGATTGGATGAGCACGATCGACTGATCGCCTACGTGCTGGGGCTGTCGCACGCGCTCAATATCGCGTTCTTCACGGCACTGGCGGAAAGTGGCGAGGCCGCACCCAGGTTGGCGCGGCTGTCGAGCACGACGTTCGACGCGCAGTTCGACATCGCCAGCAAGGTGGCCGAGGAGAGTCCGGAACTCTATTTCGAAATCCAGCGGCTGAACGATTTCGGCGCCGAATCGCTCAACGCCCTGGCACGGGCAGTGGAGGCCGTTCGCAGCGCTGTATTCGACAACGACCAGGCCCGATTCACGGCACTCATGCGGCAAGGCAATGAATATGTCAAAGACCGGCGCGACAGTGCGGCCCGCAGAGTCTGAGAATCACCGGGCCTAGCGGGTCTGACGTCTCAGCAAGACGATGAACACCGGTGCGCCGATCAGCGCCATGACCGCGCCGACCGGCAATTCGCGCGGTTCCGCGACCGTTCGGCCGATGATGTCGGCGAGACACAGCAGCGTGCCGCCGGCCAGGGCCGCAGCCGGTGCGATCACGCGATGGTCGCTGCTCTTGAAGCTCAGTCGCACCATGTGAGGTGCGATCAGGCCCACGAATCCGATCATGCCGCCGCCGATCACTGCGATCGACGTGAGCGCAGCGCCAGCGCAAAAAATGCTGATGCGCGCGCTGCCGGCGGCCAGCCCGGCCGTGGCACTGCGCAGTTCGCCTGATCCGAGCACATTCAGCCAGCGTCCGCCGACGAACGCCGCCGCCAGTGCGACCAGGGCCGCGACCAGCTCCAGCAACGGCCGCTGAGCCCAGCCCAAATCGCCTGCGAGCCAGAACAGCATTCCGCGCAACTGGCCGTTATCAGCGAGTGTCAGGAGCACTGTAATCAGAGCGCCGCAGGCACTCGCCAGCACCACACCACACAGCAGCAGGCGCGTTGTGCCGCCACCGCGCGCCATCAGCAGGACGCTCAGGCCAATCAGCGTGCCGCCGGCGGTCGCATAGCCATGCATGACTGCCAGATCTGCTCCAGTGAGCATCGCAAGCAGCGCGCCGATCGCCGCGCCCCCCGAGACCCCGAGCACCAGCGGATCCGCCAACGGATTTCGAAACA
>DATMRM010000440.1:0-8029 GCA_035566155.1 Steroidobacteraceae bacterium
CGGAACGCGAAGGCCTCGACCGAATCTTCATCGAGGCCGGCGCCGAATGGCGCGAATCCGGATGCTCGATGTGTATCGCGATGAACGGCGACTCGGTGGCTCCCGGCGAGTACGCGATCAGCACCAGCAACCGCAATTTCGAGGGCCGTCAGGGCCCGGGAGCCCGGACGCTGCTGGCCAGTCCACTCACCGCGGCGGCCAGTGCAGTCCGCGGCCGAGTGACTGATCCGCGTGAATTCCTGAACGGTTGAGTGCGAGCCATGGAACCGATTCGACAGATCATTTCGCGTACGGTAGTCCTGCCCTACACCAATATCGACACCGACCAGATCATCCCGGCGCGCTTCCTGCGGACTACTACGCGCGAAGGCCTCGGTAAACAGCTGTTCTCGGATTGGCGCTATGAGGCAAACGGCGCGAGCAAACCCGAATTTCCGCTCAATCGTCCCGAGGCGAGCGGCTGCAAAGTGCTGGTCGGAGGTCGCAACTTCGGCTGCGGATCCTCGCGCGAGCACGCGCCCTGGGCATTGCTGGACTATGGCTTTCGAGCGGTCATCAGCAGCGAGATCGCCGACATTTTCCGCACCAACTCTCTCAAGAATGGTCTGCTGCCGCTCGTAGTGGACGAAGGCACCCACCAATGGCTATTGGCCAATCCGGGTGTAGAGGTGAGCGTGGATCTGAGCACCAGCACCCTGCGGTTGCCCACTGGGATCGTGGCGAATTTCCCGATTGAGAGATTCGCACGACATTGCCTGCTGAACGGCGTGGACGAACTGGGTTTTCTGCTCTCCAAAGAATCCGAGACCGCCGGTTACGAGCAAAGGACGAATCGGTGAAGGCGCGCATTGCGGTCATCGCCGGCGATGGCATCGGCCCGGATGTGACCGCCGAAGCGGTGCGAGCACTGCAGAGCATCGCGAAACGCTTCGGTCACGAATTTTCGCTATCGGAAGCGCCTTTTGGTGGCGTTGCGATCGATCGGCACGGTGATCCGCTGCCCGCCAGCACATTGCAGACCTGCCTTTCCTCTGAGGCGGTCTTGCTCGGTGCCATTGGCGGACCGAAATGGTCTTCCTCCAATGCGTCGGTGCGACCCGAAGCCGGCCTGCTGCGTCTGCGCAGGGAACTGGGCGTCTATGCAAATCTACGACCGGTCACGGTTCACCCAGCGCTACGAACGATCTCGCCGCTCAAGGCGGAGACCGTCGAGGACGTGGACCTGCTGTTCGTGCGTGAACTGACTGGCGGAATCTATTTTGGCGCCAAGAGCCGCGATGCCCATCAAGCCAGCGACCTTTGCGTCTACACGGTAGCGGAGATCGAGCGCATCGTTCGAGTCGCAGCGCGTATCGCCCTCACTCGTCGTCGGCGGCTGCTGTCGATCGACAAGGCCAACGTTCTAGAAACCTCACGTCTGTGGCGCGAGGTCTGCGAGCGCGTGGTGCGCACTGAATTCCCTGGCCTGCAGCTCGAGCACATGTTGGTGGATTCTGCATCGATGCACCTGATTCGCCGTCCGCGCGACATCGATGTAGCAGTTACCGAAAATATGTTCGGCGATATTCTCACCGACGAAGCGTCCATGCTGGCCGGATCGCTGGGACTGCTGCCATCGGCATCGCTCGGTGATGGAACCCGCGGCCTCTATGAGCCGATACACGGTTCGGCGCCGGACATCGCCGGCCAGGGCATCGCCAATCCCTACGGTGCGATCCTCAGCGCCGCCCTGCTGCTACGCCATTCACTCAAGCTGGAAGAGGAAGCGCGCGCCGTCGAGCTCGCTGTCCACCGCTCAATCGACGACGGCGTGCGCACTCCTGACATTGTCGCGCCCAATCATCGAGCAGCCACCACGCGTGAAGCCGGCGACGCCGTACTGGCGGCATTAGGCTGAGACGACGCGGGACCGGCCCCATTTCATCGCGTAGTAGTACAGCGGCGAGGTCACCACCAGCCCGACGATCCAGGATACGTTGATCGTCGAAAACAGTGCGCGTACGAGTAAGATCGGAACGTGAACACGCGCGAGCTACTGGACAGCCTGATCGCTTTTCCCACTGTCAGCCGGGACTCCAACCTGGATCTGATCGAGTTCGTGCGCATGTTCCTGGCCGCGCGTGGAATCACCAGCGAGTTGTTCATCGACGCCACTGGCAAAAAGGCGAACCTTTTTGCAACAGTCGGCTCGAAGGATCGCGGCGGCATCATGCTGTCGGGTCACACCGACGTCGTGCCAGTGGACGGCCAGGACTGGAGCAGCGACCCTTTCCGCATGGTGGAGCGCAGCGGCTCGCTGTACGGCCGCGGAACCGCCGATATGAAGGGTTTCATTGCCAGCGCCCTGGCCGCTGCCGATCGAGCCACCCGACGCACGCTGCGCTCACCGCTGCACCTGGCTCTCTCCTACGATGAGGAGATCGGCTGCGTTGGCGTGCGCTCCCTGATCGACGCCATGAAGCAATGGCATGTGCGTCCCAGACTGTGCATCGTCGGGGAGCCGACCTTGCTGCGCCCGGCGATCGCACACAAGGGCAATACCGCCCTGCATGCTGTCTGTACCGGACATGCCGTTCACTCGGCACTTGCACCGCACGGCGTGAATGCCATTTACCTCGCGAGTGATTTCATCCAGCGTGTCCGGGGGCTGCAGCGACAGATCGAGCGCTCCGGAAGTCGCGACCCCGACTTCGATGTGCCCTACACCACGTTGCACATCGGCCTCATTCGCGGTGGCCTGGCACTGAATATCGTCCCGGATCATTGCGAGCTGGTACTGGAAATCAGGAACATGCCGGGTGAGTCGCCGCACGCGCTGGTCGAGTCGATCCGAAGCGAAGCTGCGGAAGTTGGCGCGCCGCGGCAGTCCATCGAAATCACTGTTACGAACGAGTACCCCGGCCTGTCAACGCCGGCGGATGCCGAAGTCGTCGAACTGGCCAGTTCCGCCACCGGCGAGCGCGGCCGCATCAAAGTGGGTTTCGGCACCGAGGCCGGCCTCTTCAGCGCCGAGCTCCGCATCCCTTGTGTGGTGTGCGGTCCTGGCTCGATCAGCGACGCTCATCGGCCGAACGAGTTCGTCAGTCTGGATCAGCTCGCGCGCTGCGATGCCATGCTCGATTCCGTGCTGGATACGCTTAGCCGCTAGCGCCGCGACGGTGCGCGGCCGCCGAGCTTGCCACGCTTGCGGCGCGGCCAGCGGTCGATCATCTGATTGGCGAGTCGGTCGAGTGAGCGCCCCGGACTGTCGGTTCCAAAAATCTGACGACTGACATAGGCACCCTCGAGCAACATGGTCAGCCCATCCGCCAGCAGGTGGGGCTCACGGACTCCAAGCCGCCGCGCGATCGAGCGCAGACGACGACGCACCTCGCGTTTGGTCCGCTGCACGACCTGGTGTGCCGGATGCGCCCGGTCCGGATATTCGATCGCTGCGTTCGTGAGGCCGCAGCCCCGGTAATGCGCGTGAGCGGTTCGCCTGGCCGAGCGCGCAAACAGTTCGCGCAGCTGCGCTCGCGGATTCCCCGGGTGCGCATCCACTGCCGCGTCAAACCTCTGCCAGAACGCTTGCGCAAAGTCACGCAGGTACGCGGCAATGAGCTCATCCTTGGAAACGAAGCTGCGATACAGGCTGGGCTTCGTCGCCTTGGCGCGGGTAACCAATTCGTCCACCCCGACAGCGCGGATGCCCTGCCGGTAGAACAATTCGGCGGCAGTGGCGCGAATCCGATCACTGGCGCGGGCTTCGGTGCTGGAGCGCTTCATTTTTTTATAGCGATGATGACTTGACTTCGTTACCGATCGGTACGTAGCATTATCTGCCCCAAGATACGTACCGGTCAGTAACATGACTCTAGCATTGCGCCGCCGGCTTGGCCAGGACTACGTCTTCGTGGTCGTCGCGGTGACCTTCCTTGCGCTGCTGATCAGCGCCGGTCTTCGAGCGACGCCGAGCGTTTTGATTCAGCCGTTGGAATCTGCGTTTGCCTGGCCACGCTCTCTCATATCGCTGGCAGCCGCGATCGGCATCGTTCTGTACGGGCTGGTCGGACCGTTCGCAGCCGCGGTGATGCAGCAGTTCGGGATTCGACGCACCGTGCTCGGTGCGATGGCTCTGATGGCCATTGCGACCGGCACCAGCGCCTTCATGACTCAACCCTGGCACTTGGTGCTGCTGTGGGGCGTGCTGTCAGGGATAGGCAGCGGTTGCGTGGCATCGGTGCTCGGCGCGACGATTGTCAATCGTTGGTTCGTGACTCGCCGCGGCCTGGTCATGGGATTGATGACCGCGAGCACCGCGACCGGCAATCTGGTTTTCCTTCCCATTCTGGCAGCCATCGCGCAGCGTCATGGATGGCGGCCAGTGGTTGTCACGGTCGCGCTGGCGACGGCTTTCCTGGTTCCCGTCGTTCACTGGCTGCTGCCTGAGAGGCCGATCGATATCGGATTGCGGCGCTTTGGCGCCCTACCGACCACGGCCGAGGAGTCGCCCGCTGTTGGCGGTAACCCGTTCAGCATTGCGTTGCGAGCGCTCTGCGGCGCGATGCGCCGACGCGACTTCTGGTACCTGTTCACGACCTTTTTCATTTGCGGCTTTACGACCAACGGCCTGGTAGGTACACATCTGATCGCGCTGTGTGGCGACCATGGGATCATGGAAGTTCGGGCCGCGGGACTGCTGGCGCTGATGGGAGTGTTCGACCTATTCGGCACGACTGCGTCCGGCTGGCTCACGGACCGCTACGATCCGCGCAAACTGCTGTTTGCCTATTACAGCCTGCGCGGCGCGGCGCTCGTCTACTTGCCCTACTCCAATTTCTCGTTGACGAGCCTGTCCGTGTTCGCCGTGTTCTACGGTCTGGACTGGATTGCCACCGTCCCGCCCACGCTGCGCCTCACGTCTGACGTATTCGGAGATAGCGCAGCCCCGGTCATTTTCGGCTGGATACTGGCCGGTCATCAATTAGGAGCCGGGTGCGCTGCCTTTCTTGCCGGATATCTGCGGACCGTCCAGGGCGACTATGTGGACGCTTTCGTCCTCGCGGGATTATCGGGAGTCATTGCCGCAGCCATCGCATTGCTCATCAGACGATCACCGACCCAGCGCACGCTGGTAGGGTTGGCGGGGCAGCCGTCGTCCGCGAGCTGACAGGGCGCGTCGCGCCAGGAACAATCCGCTGACTGGCACGTGTGGTAGTACCTGGAGCAGGCGGCGCTCGCAGCATTTGTAGTGTTTGCCAGTGGTCAAGACATCGTCGAACAGCACGATCGAGGCTCGCACCGGCCGACATGCGAGCGCGGCCACATTGACGCGGACGGACTCATACAGGCGGTCCACGCTCAGGCGCCGCACCCGCAAGTGGTCCGCGGGTTCGGTTCGCACCTGGTAGAGCAGGCTGCGCACGTCGGCGTCATCGCTGGCGAACGCTACGCGCAGAACACGCATGAGGCGGTCATCGTAATTCCGATCCCCTGGCGGGTAGGATGGCGGTATCGGAATCCACGTGACGCTTTCAGCCCAGCCGCTGCTGACGGCGCGGCGCACCGCGATCGCCGCCTCCTCGATGGCGCGGCGCTTGTGACCGGCCCGTGCCGGGTCGGCCGCGGCGATAGAGGGTGCACACTTGAGATTGGCGATCAGCTGGTTGACCTGACCCGCCCGGTAGCCCGGGCCCGACACATAGCGCGCCAGACACCAGCACTGATCGGCGGCAGTCAGATGCGGGTGATCGGTTCGAGCCAGATCGTCCAGGGCCACCGCCTTACCGAAGCTGCGCGCAGTCATAGCGAGAAGTCGTCGTCCGGAGCAGGAGACCGCGGCGAATGGTCGTCGGAGCGGTCATGATCAACCGACGCTCCGCGTCGCATCTGCATCCAGGCCTCACGCGCCTGCCGCTGCACGTCTTTGATGCTCGATGGATCCTTGGTAGCTTCCTTTGCGGGATCCTTTGCCGCTGACGGGTCCCGTTCACCCTGTCGTTGTCGCTTTGCCTGCACCCGCGCCTGATGATTGGCGCGGACGCGCTCACCGATATCGCTGCGCAGGCCCCTGCGCTCACGTATCACCGTACTCCAGGGGACTCGTGCCCTGGGCATGCGATCGATACCCTGAGCCGCCAGCGTGCGATGATCGACTCGCTCATCGATATTCGCGTCCCGCAACGCCTCGTTAGCCAAGCTGGCCCAGCGCTCGCGCATGAGTTTAATCTCCGCAATGCCTTCGCGCAGTCCTCGCGCTCGCATCTGTCCTGGCTGCAGATCAAGTCCAGCTTTGCCGCCAAATCCGTTGGCGGTGATCTCACGCGACGTGAGCATCAGGTGGGCATGGAAATTTCGTGGATCGCTGCCGGGGCGCGGTAGGTGCATCGCAAGATCCACCACGACGCGATAGCGATCGCAGAGCTCCTGCGAAAAAGTGCGCGCGAGATTCAATCGTTGCTCGGGCGAAAGCTCGTGCGGAAGACCGAGCTGGAACTCCCTGGCGATGCGCGAATTGCGCTGTCGTTCGGCACGTTCGGCCGCATTCCACAACTGAGCGCGATTCTTGACCCACGAAATGCGCTCGCTGTCGAGCCCCGCAGGCAGCAGAATCTCCTTGTGCGGTATGTCGTCGCGGCGAGCGTAGTTGTGAAGTTTCCCGGTGCGCTCGTCACGGATCCGTTCACCGGCGCGGTACGCAGCCGCCGCCACGGCACTGCGTCCCCGGCCACGCGAAATCGGCGTGATCTGAAAGTACATGATCGCCACAGGACGGTCCTATTGCATCCGTACGGGGCGCCAGACGGGGGAAGATGCGGTCTTCAGATACCCCCGAAGATCCGGCAACTGTTCCAGCTCGGAGGCAAGCACCGCACTTTCCGAGAGCCGCTGCTCGCTGATCTGTAGCGACCGGCGCATCGATTGCCGGCCGAAAAGCCCTTCCCGGTCGCGGCTGTGTGAGGCCTGCCTCCTGATCACTTCGCGCTCGCCAATCAGGCGCGACGCGAACGCTGAGGTCCCGCCCTGCTCGCTGCCCGAGCAGCGCAGGATCAACGTGTTGCCGCAGTTTTCGATGATTGTCTGTGCCTCCCCGGTGCCGTAGGTCGTAGACACCTGCGAAAGCGATTGAAATCCCAGTACGCAGCGTCCGCCGAACTTGCGCAGTCGGGCCAGTGCATCCTTAAGACCGTCAATCGCACCCAGGGCATCCAACTCGTCCACCACGAACCACAGTCGCAGGTCTTGTCCCTCCGGTTGACTCATCGCCTCAAAGATTGCCAGTCGCATCCACGCGGAGATCACACAACGCAATGCGGATATCTGCGAAGCCAGGTAAGGGACAAACAACACTCCCCGCCCTTCTCGAATCCAGCGTCGCACCGAAAACGGCTGGGATCGCTGCCGACGCACGTGCTCCAGAGCTGCCATGGCCGACACGCCCACTGCGCGAATCGATCCGAACATGCGTGCGTTCTCCGCCTCCAGGAATGGTTGCGCCGGCGTTCCGGCGAGCAGAGCTCGCAGCTCCTCAGGTCCCGCGACCGCCAGTAGCCGCCACAGCTCACTACTGCTGCCGTGATGGGATTGACAGCGCCGCAGGAGCGAGGAGACGAGCGTGCGGGCGTAGCTGCGCCACTCCTGCGCCGCCGGATCCGGACAACAGGGTATCAATGCGTTGGCCAGCAGATCGGCGTCGTAGGGCGCATCAAGCTCCCCGAAGGGATCCCACTGCACCGATTGCGCATCGAACGGATTGAGTATCACGTCTCCGCGATAGCGATGCGCGAGGCTGGCCAAATACCCGCTGTCCGGATCGGCCACCACAGCCCGATCGCCTCTGGCCAGGGCCTGCGCCAACAATTGCCGAATCGCGGTCGACTTGCCGGTGCCGGTAGTACCGATCAGCTTGAAATGTTTGGTTTCATCGAGCAGCGCAATCGGCACTCCGGCCAACCGCAATCGCGAGGCATCGCTCGAGATGCGCACCCGGCGCTGCCTCTGATGCGCTGCACGGCCCGGCGCAATCATCGTACCGCGCCGGTAGCGATCG
>DATMRM010000441.1:0-6229 GCA_035566155.1 Steroidobacteraceae bacterium
CGATCAATCGGCAGACCGGGGGTGCCATAGCCAGCAGCCGATCCGAGCGGATTCTTCTCGATGCGCCGATGGACGCTCTGGATTCCGCGTGCGTCGTCCAACAACTCGGCGGCATAGCCCCCTGCCCACAGTGCAACCGAACTCGGCATCGCCTGTTGCATGTGGGTATAGCCCGGCAATGAAGTGGAGGCTTCGCGCGCCGCAAGTTGCTCGAGTGCGCCGATGAGGCGGTGCGCGCCAGCGTCGAGTTGCTCGATGGCATCACGCAGGTACAGCCGCAGAGCCGTCAACACCTGATCGTTGCGCGAGCGGCCCAGATGTACCCGGCCGCCGGCCTCACCGATGCGCGCCGTCAGATGTCGCTCCAGCGCCGTGTGCACGTCTTCGTCGGCCAGCTCGATGCGCCACAGCCCTCGTTGATGCTCTTCGCCCAGTGCCGTCAGGCCGTTCACGATCTGCTCGAGATCGGTGCTCGACAGCAGCTTCTGCGAATGCAGCATCTGCGCGTGGGCGATGGATGCGCGCACGTCGTAGCTGACCAGGCGCTCGTCGAGTGCATAGTCCTCGCCGGCGGTGTATTGCAATACCCGTTGATCGAGCGACGTACCCTTGTCCCACAGCCGCGTCATTTGTGCGCTGACTGCTCCGCAGGCGTGAGTGCGTTGGTATCCGCGACGATCAGGGTGCCGGTGCCCTCATTGGTGAACACCTCGGCCAGAATGCTGTCCTGTGCGCTATATGAAATGACATGCACGCGGCGCACACCGCCTCGAATCGCATCTTCGATCGCTTTGGCTTTCGGCAGCATGCCATCGACGATCCGCCCCTCCTCGCGCAAGCGCTTCAGCCCGGCCAGGTCGGTGTAGGAGACGACCGAAGTGAGATCTTCAACGCGCTCCAGGATTCCCGGTGCCCCGGTGCACAGAATCAGCTTCTCGGCTCCCAATGCGGCACCGAGCGCCGCGGCCACGGTATCGGCATTGATGTTGAGCAACACTCCCTGATCGTCGGCCGACAGCGGGCTGATGACTGGCATCAGGCCGTTGTCCAGATGCTTGCGGATCACACTGGCGTCGATCATGTCGATGTCACCGACAAATCCGAAGTCCACCATGTCGACTTCACCGTGCAGGCGCATCGGAGGCCGCCGATGTGCCCGGACCAGACCCGCGTCCACACCCGATAAACCCACGGCCGCGATATCCAGATCACGACAGATCGCCAGGATGCGGGTGTTGATCAATCCGTTCAGCACCATGGCGGTCGCATCGATCGAGCGCTCGTCGGTGATCCGCCGACCCTGCACCATACGTGTCGGCACCCCGAGAGCTTCACTCACTGCGGTGAGCTGCGGTCCGCCGCCATGCACCATCACGACGCGCACGCCCAGGTGATGCAGGATCGAGATCTGTTCGACCAGCGCGCGAGTGAGCGCCGGGTCGCCGAAGACAGCGCCGCCGGCCTTCACGACAAAGATCTTGCCCTTGTAAAGGCGGATGTAGGGCGACGCGTTGCGAAGCGCCCGGATGGTTGCGGAATGATCGGATCGAGAGAGGATCATACGGTCGTGGTTACTCCGCTTGCTTGAGCAATCGATACAGCACTGCCATCTGCGCCGGCAGACGGTTGTAGGCCTGCCGCAGCACGACGCTGCGCGAGCTGTCGAGCACGGCATCGGCGACCGCGACATTACGCCGCACCGGCAGACAGTGCATCAGCCGCGCGTCCGGACGCGCAGTGGAAAACCAGGATTCGACGCAGCACCAGTCCTTGAGCTGGCGGCGCGCTGCGGCGTCGGCGGCTTCGTCGCCGTAATTCGCAGTCAGCGCCCACTCCTTCACATACACGATGTGCGTTCCTTCGAGCGCTTCGCGGCGATCGCTGGTTTCACGCACCGAGCCGCCGGCCGCGCCCGCTGCGCGGCGCGCCTTTTCCATCAGCGCGTCGGGCAGTGCGAAGCCATTCGGGCGTAGCACCACCACTTCCATGCCGCGCATCGCGGCCATGTGAAGCGTTGCGGCTGGCACCGCGAGCGGCAGCGGTCGCGGATGATAGGCCCAGCTAAGCACGAATTTGCCATTGCGCGGCACTCCGATTTCATCCAGGGTCTTCCAGTCCGCCAACGACTGGCAGGGGTGATTCACCGCCGATTCCAGATTGATGAGCGGCTTGTCGATCAGTCGGCTCATCGCATTGAATTTCTGTTCGCTGACGTCCGCGGCCAGATCCTTGCCATCCGCAAACGAACGGATACCGAGCGCATCGCAGTAGGAGGCGAGCACCGGCAAGCCTTCGGTGACATGTTCCGCAGCGGCTCCGTCCATCACAACGCCCGGCCGGGTTTCAAGCTGCCAGGTTCCGGCACCGGGTGTAACGACGAAAGAGGCCCCGCCCAAACGCGCCATGCCGCTCTGAAACGACGCCAGCGTGCGCAACGAAGGATTCATGAACAAGAGCCCCAGCATCTTGCCGCTCAACGCATGCGGTTCGGGCCGCGTTTCCAACCGGCGCGCGAGCTCCAGCAGCGTCAGTACTTCATCACGCGAGAAATCAGCCAGGTCCACGAATCGACGCACGATGGACCTCTAGGCGCCGACGTCGAGCAGCGCGGCGCGCAGCAGTTCGACGTGGCCGGCTTCCAGCACGAACGGCGGGATCAGGCGCAGGATGTTTGGGTCGGCCGCTGTGCCTGCCAGAATTCCACGCTCGAGCAACGCCGCGTGAACCTCCTTGGCCGGTCGTCCGGTGCGCAATCCGACCAGCAGGCCGGCGCCCTGATGGCCGGTAATCGGGCCGACGATGCAGCGGCTGCGGATCAGCGCTCCGGTGGCACGCACTCGTTCCAGCAACCGCTCGGATTCGATCGTATCGATGACCGCCTCGATCAGCGCACAGGCCATCGGGCCGCCGCCGAATGTCGTGCCGAGCGAATCCAGCTTCACGGCGCTGGCGACGCGCGGTGACATCAGCAATGCCGAGCACGGAAAGCCGCTGCCCAGCGCCTTCGCCGTCGTGATCATGTCCGGCTGCACGCCATAGAGCCGGGCAGCAAACGGTTCGCCAACGCGTCCCATGCCACATTGCACTTCATCGAAGATCAGCAGCGCGCCGACTTCGGTGCAGCGCTGGCGCAGCGCGTTCAGATAAGCAGCGCCGTGATCGAATGCACCGGCCTGACCCTGCACCGGCTCGATGATCACCGCGGCGGTGCGATCGGTCACCTGCTGCGCGATCGCCGGCAGGTCGCGTCGCGGCAGAAAGCTGACGTCGAACGGGGTGCGCGGAAAGCCGTACCACTTGGCCGCCGATCCCCAGGTCACGGCACCGGCGCCAGCGGTACGGCCGTGAAACGACTGCTCGAGCGCGGCCACATGCGAGCGGCCGGTGATCCGGAACGCCATCTTGAGCGCGTTCTCGTTCGCCTCCGCACCGCTGTTGACGAAGAACACACTGTTGAAATCGAGCTGCGAGAAGTGAATCAGCTTGCGCGCGGCACGCACGCGCACGTCGATCGGCACCGCGTTGGTCTGAAAGCTCAGGGTGCGCGCCTGCTCGGTGAGCGCCCGCGTCCAGGCCGGATGCCCGTAGCCCAGAGCCGCGACCGCGTGACCGCCATATAGATCGAGCACGCGACGGCCATCCGTCGTGTTCAGCCACACGCCCTCGCCGGACGCAACCGGCAAAGGGTACTGTGCGAACACCGGCGCCAGATAGTCATGCAATGCGCCGGACTGTGATTGCGGTTGTGCGTTCATGTCCATCCTGCCGCTGGTGCGGTGAGTCCGGCGGTTTCTGCAAGACCATAGAGACGATTCATCCACTGCACCGCACCGCCCGCGGCGCCTTTGTTGAGATTGTCGAGCGCGCACATCACGGCCACCGTGCGACCGTCACTAACGCCTGACAGCTGCGCGTAGTTGCTGCCAGCCACTTCCTTGACGCGCGGCATGGTATCGCTGACGCGCACGAAGGGCTTGCCCTGATAGAACCGGCGCAGCGCGGCGAGCAGCTGCGCGGTGTCGAGTGGCTGCCGCAGCCGTGCCTGCACTGTTGCGTGGATGCCGCGCGCAAAAGGTCCGGAGTGCGGGATGAAGGCGAACTGCGCATCGACACCACTGGCTGCGCGTGCGCACGCAGTGATTTCCGGTGTGTGCCGGTGCGTGAGTCCGCCATAGCTGTAGAGATCACCATGCCGCAGCGGATGATGCGTGCCCTCGCCCGGCTTGCGGCCGGAACCGGTGCTGCCAGTGACCGCGGAGACGAACAATTCCGGCGTGCTGAGCGACAGCGCCAGTAGCGGCACCGATGCGAGCAGCGCCGCGGTTGCGTAGCATCCCGGATGCGCGACATGCGCGGTAGTCAGTTCGGGCAAGTGTTCCGGCACGGCACAGCTGAACGCGCAGATGCGCTGTGGTGCGCCGTGAGGATGCTTGTAGACTGCCTGGTAGGCATCGGCAGAGCGGTAGCGGTAGTCCGCGGAAATGTCCACCACGTGGGGCTTGCGCTGCGCGGCTTCGGCTTTGCAGAGCAGCGAATCGATCAGTGCCGCGGCGGCGCCATGCGGAGCCGCTGAGAAGATCGCCGTTGAGTCCTCGCGCGCGACGATCGCTTCGATCTCGCTCAAAGGTCTGAATCGCTCCTCGGGAAGCACCGGTGCCAGATGACCAAACGCCTGCGCGACACGCTCACCCGGTTGGCTGTCTGACAGCACGCCCGCGAGCGAGAAGTGTGGATGACCGGCGATCAGTCGCAGCAGCTCACCGGCGACATAGCCGCTGCCACCCAGCACGACCGTGGGAATGCTCGGGCCCATGCTACTCCGCCCCGGCGGCGGCGCGTGCCTGAGAGGCGATCCCCAGCGACTCGATCACAAAGTCACCCAGCGCGGCGGCATTGCTCAGCGCGTTGTACGCCGCCACCTTCATCTGCTGTTCAATGATTTCGACTCCGACCTGGTTGTCGGTCGACGGACCGGTCACTGCGCACGGGTCGACGTGAAAGCGCTCGCGCAGCAGCTTGACACCGCCCCAGGCTGCGACCGGGTCGTTTGCCGACAGCACGACGGCAGTCAGAGACTTGCGAATGTCGGCGCATTCCAGAATCGCGTCGACGCCATAGGTGCCCAGCAGCCCGTCGCCCAGCTCGAACACAATGGCGTCCGGCTTGCCGGCGGCCAGTTCCGTGAGCATCGTGCGCGTGAGTGCAGGGCCGGTACGAGGCGTCGTCGTGACCACGCCGAGATCCGTGAAGATCATCGTGCGTCGCGCGCCAGCGTCCGAAAAGGCGAGGATATCGCGTCGCAGCGAGACGCCGGTGGCCTTGAAAGCGTCGACCACAAGTCCGCGATGACGCATGCGTCCGACAATGGCCGCCGCCGCGGCGGTCTTGCCGGCTTCCATGCAGGTGCCGGCGAGTGCAACCACCGGCACACGGCCGGTATCCAGATGGGCGTTGAAGTCCAGTTGCTGCATTCCGACGCGCGCTGGCACGCCGATGCGTTCCCCGAGGTAGGGAAACTGCAGCACCACACCCAGTACGCGGCAGTCGAACGGCTTGCCCTTGTCGGGCGTGGCCGAATCGCAGATGCCCATGACGCCGCCGATGTTGAGCATCTGAATGATGTCGCCCGGTTTGACCGATGTCGGCACATGACCTGAATAGCCGAACAGCGCACGCCGTGGACCGAGCGCGCCGACCACGATATCGCCCTTGGCCACCTTGGCCATACGTCCGCTGGTGAGTTCGAGCGTGTTGTAGTTGGCCTTGTTGTTGAGAATCTCGGCCACCACGACGACACCTTCCTCCGCCGGAATGTCGCTGGATAGGCGCAACTCGTGATTGAGCTCGAGCGCCTGCGTGACGGAAGCGATCTTGTCGACGATGACGGTTTTCATGGCTTGCTACCTTGCGCGGCGCTGTCACCGGCTCGACGGTAAAACACGCCGCTGAGCGCGACGATCTTGGAGAACCCCAGTGCATCGATGGCGGTCCATTCGCCCGCGGCCTCACCGTACACACCCTTCGATGCCGCCATCAGTGAATGCGGCGAGTCAACTCCTTCGACCCACAGATTGCCCGGGCGGAACAGGACATGCACTTCGCCCGTGACGCGCTCCTGCGAGCTGACCATGAGCGCCTCGATGTCGCGGCACACCGGATCGAGCAGCTGCCCCTCGTGCACCAGGTCGCCATAGGGCTGCGCCACCGATTCCTTGATGCGCTGCTGGCG
>DATMRM010000442.1:0-4778 GCA_035566155.1 Steroidobacteraceae bacterium
TCGATTCGCGCGCGATCTGGATGACCTCCGCGAATGTCTCCGGCGAGCACATCGCGAGCACCGCCTGCCCGATGTCCAGCAGCAGCGCGGCGGTGAAGGCCTCATCGGCGTGGCGTGAGTCCTTCAGCAATGAGCGTGCGAAGTGCGCCTTGCGCAGCGAACGGGCCTGCAGGTCGCGCATCAGCTTGAGTGCGGCCGGTGAGGCGTCGAGCGCGTTGAACACGCAGGCCGACAGCGCCAGCGACTTGATCATTTCCATGCCGACGAAAGTGACCGCCGCCGGGATCGAGGTGATCGCCTGCCGGCGGCGGAAGAATGACGAGTTGACGATCTGCAGGGTCTTGACGCACAGCGCCGTGTCCTTGCTGACGATGCGTGAGATGTCCGCGGTGTGCGTATTCGGCTCCGTCATCGCATCGGACAGGTCCTGGAAAGTCTGTGCGGTGGCAGGCAGCGCATTCAGACGACCCACCAGCGCGCGGATGCCCTGATGATGCAGAATCGAATTGAGCGCACAGGCGCGCTCGATCACCTCGCGCAAGGCATCGCCCACGATCGGTTTGCTCAGGAACTGGTGAGTCACCGGCATCGCGCGCATGAAGTCGGCGTCCTCCATCCCCGCGGACATGCACACGCGCACCACGTTCGGAAACTGATTGCGCACCTGCGCCAGCAGGGTGGGGCCGTCCATGTCCGGCATGCGCAGGTCGCTGGCGATCGCGTCGAACTCGCCGCCCTCGAGGGCCGCCAGCGCGCCCCGGCCGGAATCGACGAACACCACGTCGTAATGCAGGCGCGCGTGACTGATCTCGCGCCGGATCTGCTCGAGCGCCACTGGATCGTCATCGACGAACAGCAGGCGCATCATGCGACTTGCTCCGCGGCCTTGCGATCGTACGGCAGCCGCACGCGGAACACCGTAGCCTGGCCGACCGTGCTGTCAAACTCGATCGAGCCGCCATGACGCTTGACGATGATGTTGTGCGAGATCGCCAGCCCCTGACCGGTGCCGCGACCGACGTCCTTGGTGGTGAAGAACGGCTCGAAGATGCGATGCTGGATGTTCGCGGGAATGCCCGAGCCGGTATCGCTGACGCTGATCAGCACACTGTCGCCGTCGAGCTGGGTTGTGATCCGGATCAGTCCCTTCTGCTGGCTCTCGCCGACGACGTCGCTGATGGCGTGTGAGGCATTCACCAGCAGATTCAGGATCACCTGATTGAGCTCTCCGGCATGACCGCGCACCGGCGGCAGCGGCGTCAGCTCGGTCTCGATCTCGGCGACGTACTTGTACTCCGAGCGCGCCACCACCATCGCGTTCTGGATGACGTGATTGACGTCGATGTCGGACATCTCCGGCCGGTCCGGATGCGCCAGTTCGCGCATCGAGCTGACGATTTCCGATACCCGCTTCAGCCCGTCGAGCGAGCGCTCGAGCGCCTTCGGCAGATTCTCAACCAGGTAGGGCAGGTGCGTGCTCAGCGCCGCCACCGAATTGGCGTTGCACTGATCGCGTGAGGCCAGCATGCGCAACCGGTCGGTGAGCGCCAGCAATTCATACAGCCCGTCGCGAACGAAATAGATGCTATCGCTGACGAACTGCACCGGCGTGTTGATCTCGTGTGCCACGCCAGCGGCGAGTTTGCCCACCGACTCGAGCCGCTCCGCCGCATGCGAGCGGATCTCTGCTTCGCGCCGTTCAGTCACATCCAGATGCACGCCAGCCATGCGCTTGGGCGCGTTCGGATCGGGATTGGCCACCGTGCGGCCGAAGCAATGGATCCAGCGCCACGAGCCGTCCTTGGCGCGCATGCGGTACTCGGCGCGGAAATCACCGCCGGTGTCCCGCTGATCCTGCATCAGCAGTATCGTCTGGGCCAGGTCATCCGGGTGGATCATGGAAAGCCACTGCTGGATGCCGGTGGCGACTTCGTGCGGCTCGTAGCCCAGCATCGTCCAGCAGTAATCGTTGTGCCAGCCCTCGCCGGTACGCAGATCCACGTCCCACAGTCCAAGGTTCGCCGTGCTGGCGGCGATGGCCAGCCGGTCCTCCATGTTGCGCACTGCCGCCTGCGCAGTGACGATGTCAGTGACGTCGCGGCCTTCGGACAGGATCGAGGTGACTGCGCCCTCATCGTCCAGCACCGGCAGCAGCGAGAAGTCGATGATGCGTTTCTGCCCGCCCTGCGGGTGGTCGGCCTGCATCTGAAAGCGCACGAATTCACCACGGCTCGCGCGTCTGATCCCATCGCGCAGGCGCTCGGTTTCGCCGGCCGACTGATGTTGCCACAACACGGTCTCCCACAGCGGCATGCCGAGCGCTTCGGCGCGCGAGGCTTCAGCGGCCCTGAGTGCGGAGCGATTGATCTCGAGCACGACGCCGGCCGGGGAGAGCAGGCCGGTGAGCTGATAGATGTAGTCGAAAATGGTGCTCAGGCGCTCGAGCCGCTGCTGGGTGCGAAACTGCGCCTCGCGATCCACCGTGATGTCGAGCAGCACGCCGTGTACGCTGATCGCGCTGCCGGCGTTGTCGCGCTCGATGCAGCCGATCTCGAGCAGCCACATCCATTCGCCATCCTGGCGCTGGACGCGATACTCGCTGCGATAGCCGCTGTCAGTGCCCTGCAGATGTCGTGAGCGGGCGGTGTAGACCGCAAGGCGCTCATCCGGGTGCAGCGCGCGATCCCACCACTGCGAGCTCGGTACGACCGACTGCGGGTCGTAGCCCATCAGCCGCGCGCGCGCGGGACTCGAGTGCATCTCACCGGTGCGCAGATCCAGGCTCCAGGTAGCCGGTCCGCGAAACGGTTCGGGCACTTCGGCAGCGGGGTCCTCCTTTTGCATACCGGCGTTATCGGCGCTCGGGAGCGGGACTTGAGGAACTAAGTCCGCAATCTGCCTCGGGAAACCATGCGCAATCAACGGCTCGTGCGTGGTACTCTAGAAATCGTGAAAGCACATAACGTCGCAACGCTGACAGCCCGTTATGTCCAGTTCGCGTCGGGGCTTGCTTTGGGCCTGAGCCTGGGGCTCGCTGCGCCCGCCCGCGCAACGGTCTACGAGCTGTCGGACCCTGATCAGCAGGTGGTCGGTGAGGATCAGACCCTCGCCACCGTCTATGAAGACACTCTCTACGATCTGGCGCGCCAATACAGCCTGGGCTCCGAGGAGGTCATCCGCGTCAATCCGGGAATCGACCCCTGGCTGCCGGGTGCCGGCAAGCAGGTGATCATTCCGGGGCGGCACATCCTGCCGCCGGGTCCGCACGAAGGGATCATCGTCAATCTGCCCGAGCACCGTCTGTACTATTTTCCGAAGCCTCAGCGCGGCGGCAAGCATCCGATCGTCATCAGCTATCCGGTCAGCATCGGCAAGATGGACTGGCACACGCCGATCGGTGTCACGCACGTGATCCAGAAAGAAAAGGATCCGGTGTGGTTTCCGCCTGAATCGGTGCGCAAGGAGCATGCCGCCAACGGCGATCCGCTGCCCGTGCGCGTGCCGGCCGGTCCCGACAATCCGCTCGGGGCATTCGCAATGCGACTGGCGGCCGGCAACGGCACCTACATGATCCACGGTACCAACAATCCGATCGCGGTCGGGCTGGCGGTCACGCATGGCTGCATCCGCATGTACCCGGAAGATGTGTCACAGCTTTTCCCACTCATTCCGGTCGGCACCCAGGTGCGGCTCATCAATGAGCCGGTGAAAGTGGCCTGGGTGAACGGGGAGCTGCTGCTGGAGGCCCACCCGCCGGTGGACGCCGAAGGCCAGAGCTTCGAACCGGACGTCGATCAGTTCGCGGAATTGCTAAAAACCGCTGTCGGCGACAACACCGTGGCTATCCACTGGGACTACGCTCGAGACGTCCTGCAAAAGGCCGATGGCATATTGGCCACCGTGGGTCTGGAAGCCGATCTGTCCGGTGTCCGGAACGTCGCCTCCCAATAGCCCGCCAGAGGGCCCTGACGCAGGCGTGGGTCAGTGGCCGGAACAAGCTGCCGGCCCTGCCGGTCTACCCTATGGTTGAACAGAAGTACAGATCAGCTATAGTTCGCAGCCTGTAGGTTTGACCTATTTGTACTTAATTAATTGATTTATCTGGCATTTATTCAGCAGAAATACGATGTCCGAACGCGAAAACGAGAGCTTCGACCTGGATGAGGAATTTGTCGTCGAGACGGAAGACAGCACCGACTATGACGGACTGCTGGCCCGGGTAGACAAGCGCGCCCGCGCCCAAGGCAAGCGCGGCAAGGCGGCCTGGAGCCGTCTGGAAGAGGTGCTCGCCGACCGCAAACTCGAGAAAGACCTGCGCGATATTTTCGACGACGAAGAAGTTTGATCGTCCGCGCGGTCACATCTTTAGGCTCCGCGCCACTTTAGGCGAGTAATGTCCATGGCTCCTGGCGAGTCTTCCTGGGTCGTGCTCAAGTTCGGCGGCACGAGCGTTTCCACTCCTTCCAATTGGCGCAACATCGCGCAGGTCGTGCGAGGGCGCCTGGCCGACGGCGCGCGCGTCATGCTGGTGCATTCGGCGCTCACCGGTGTCACCGACCGTCTGGAAAAACTATTGGTCGCCGCCCTTGGTGGTGCCCACGAGCCGCTGCTGCGGGTGATCGAGGAACGTCACTGCGAACTGGCGGTCGAGCTCGGCGTCGGCGTCAGCCCCGAACTGGATGGGTACTTTGCGGTGCTGCGACAGATGGCAGCCGGCATCGCGCTGATGAACGAAGTCAGCGATCGCACGCGAGCGCGCGTCATGGCCTGCGGCGAAC
>DATMRM010000443.1:0-2521 GCA_035566155.1 Steroidobacteraceae bacterium
CGTCTGGTTGAAATAGGCCATCTCCAGGCCCAGCCCATCGTGCGCATCGACCTTCAGTCCGGGTGGAAGCTTGCCGAGCTGATCGAACGGATAACCATGTTCAACGATATCGATCTCCCCGCGTTCCAGCATCAGCATCTGTTGGTTGGTCGAGGGGACGATCAATATCTCGATCTTGTCGAAATAGGGCTTCGGACCCCAGTAATTCGTGTTACGGACCAGCACATAGCGCTGGCCTCGTGCAAACTCGAGCAGCTTGAATGGACCGGTGCCGTCCGCGTGTTCGTTGAGCCAGCCGACACCTAGATCGCCGCCGGCGTGATCGACCAGGGCTTCGGGCCCGATCACCTTTGGCGCCCACGCGCTCGCCAGTCGGTCGAGAAAGGCCGGCTGCGGCGCCTTTAGCGTGATCACGAAAGTATGCGAGTCCGGTGCCGACATACTTTCTACCCCATCCAGGAAATAGGACAGGGGCAGACTCGGAGTCTGCCGTCGCCGGAAATAGACCAGCACGTCGGCCGCCGTCATCGCTTGGCCATCGTGGAAGACGACACCGTCGCGCAAAGTGAAGCGATAGGTGCGACCGTCGGGCGAAATCGACCAGCTGGGCGCGAGCCAGCCGACGATCTGCGTGGTGCCTGGCTTATATTGAACCAGTCCTTCATAGAGTACGCGTGATACATCTAGGCCAAACAGGATGATCGCGCCGTCCGGATCGAACGTCGCGACGTCCTCGTTGTAAGCGACCCGCAGCACCTTCTCGGCAAGTACAACCGACGCGTGCGCGTTGGACCCCAGGGCCAGAATTAATGCGGCCGCCAAGGTTGGCCTCACGATCTTCACGCGCAACCCCCTTAGACCGTCTTCATAAGCGAGCGCAGACCGTCACCCGCTAAATTGGCCGTCACGACAAGCAGGAAAATCGCGATCGCAGGCAGGATCGGGATCCACCAGTGGGTCGTCAGGCTGGAGAGACTGCGGGCTGTCATGGCACCGAGTTCGGGCGCGGGCGCCGGCGCGCCCAGCCCGAGGAACGAGAATAGCGACAACACCAGGATCACGTTCGCAACATCGAGCGTCGCCGTTACCAATACCGTCGGTAGCGCGGCGGGGAGGAGATAACGCATCACAAGCCGCGCTCCGCGCACACCGGACACCCGTGCCGCCTCCGCATGGGGGCGTCCGGCCACTGCCTTGACTTCGCTTCGCACGATCCGCGCATACCAGGGCCACCAAAAGACGCTCATCGTCGCGACGGTGTGCCAGATGCCGGGGCCGAGCGCGGCGACGGCGGCCAACGCAACCATGGTCGATGGGATGACAATGAACAGATCGGTCAGGCGCGCGAGCAGAAGATCTACCCAGCCACCGGCAATAGCGCCCCCGACACCAACGGCTGTTCCGATGGCAACCCCGGCAGCGATGATGACCAAGCTAGGCAGCCAGGTAAGTCGCACGCCGTAGATAATCCTGGCCAGCATGTCGCGTCCGATCTCATCGGTGCCGAACAGATAATGCAGCGAGGGCGCCTGGTACGGTTCGCCGATTTTCAGCACCGGGTCGGCAGGCGCAAGATAGGGCGCGGCGAACGCGATCACCGTAATCACAAACAGCATGCACACGGCCGCCGCCTCGATGCGCGGCATCTGCATCAGTGTCTTGCGCGCGCGCGCGCCTATCATTACGCGACGGCCCGCGCCAACCGGTCAGGCATCGCCTCGATCAGCGCTACCGTGGCGGGGTGTACCGGCGCCGTCATGATCCTTTCTGCATCCCCCATCTCGACGATCCCTCCGCACGACATCACCACGATCCGGTCTGCTATGAACCTCGCGGCCGCAAGGTCATGAGTTACAAACAGGACCGCCATACCGAGTCTGCGGCGCAAGCTGCCAATCAGGTTCAACATGGCCGCGGCCGATGTCACATCGATGGCGCTGATCGCCTCATCGCACAGCAGCAGGCTGGGTGGTACCACGATCGCCCGAGCCAGAGCAGCTCTTTGGCATTGACCGCCCGACAGATCGCGCGCCCGTGCGCGGCCCAGCCGCGTGTCCAGTCCGACCTGCTCCAGCGCCGACAAGACCCGCGCTTCGCGATCCGCCTTGGTCAGGCGCAATGGCCGCAGCCGTTCGCTGATTTGCTCGCCGATCGATAGCCAGGGAGTCAGCGACCCCTTCGCATCCTGGAAGATTGCCTGGGGCGGCTCGCCCCTGTCGTGGATTAGATCGCCGCTGTCTGGCCTCAGCAGCCCTGCTGCAGCGCGCAGTAAAGTTGATTTACCCGAGCCGCTGCAACCGACAACTGCAACAGATTCGCCCCGATAGATACGCAGGTTGATCTTATCCAAAGCGCGAACCGAACGATGAGCACCGGCGAACAGACGGCGGGGTAGCGAGAATGCCTTCTCCACCATCGCCATCTCGAAGAGAATTCCGGGCTTAGCGGCAGCAGTCTCGGGCCATTGTGCCGACGCGCTCGCCCAGAGCGCAGGAGTGACATCACCGGTGCGAAAGCACGA
>DATMRM010000444.1:0-3557 GCA_035566155.1 Steroidobacteraceae bacterium
GACGCGCGAGATCGTGCTGGCGATGATTGCGCCGCAGATCGCACTGCTGGCGGCGGGCCTGAGCCTGGCCTGGGTCAACGTGAATCGCGGGCTGAAACCCCTCACCGACCTGGCGAAGCAGATCGAAGCACGTGACCACGAGAATCTGGCGCCCGTATCCGAACACGGCCTGCCGGTGGAAGCGCGCGCGCTGGTGCTGCGGCTCAATGAACTGTTCGTGCGCGTGCGAGAAGGAATCGTCTCGCAGGAGCGCTTCGTCGCGGATGCCGCGCATCAGCTGCGAACTCCGCTGGCCGCCCTGGTCCTGCACGCCGATGCCGCGGAGCGCGCCGGGGAAACCGACGCACAGCGCCGCGCGCTGCGCAGCCTGCGCATTTCCGCGGACCGCGCCGCGCGCCTGAGTGGGCAGCTGTTGGTGCTGATGCGCGCGGGGCCGGCTGCCGCGGCAGCCGTGCAGTTCAGCGAGGTCGATCTCACACAGCTCGTGCGGCGGGTGGGCGAGGAATGGGTACCGCAGATGCTCGCACGCGGCGTTGACTTCGGGCTGGCAGTGCCCGCAACGGCGGTGCCGATTTCAGCCTCCGACGCCTTGTTGGCTGAGCTGCTGTCGAATCTGCTGGACAACGCGCGCCACTACGGCAAACCCTCCGGGCGGGTCACGCTGGGTGTCGTGGCCCTACCGACCCCGGCGCTGTATGTCGAGGACGACGGACCGGGTATTGACCCTGCCGAGCAGCCCCGCATCTTCGAGCGCTTCTATCGCAGCCCGGGTACGGCGGGGGATGGCTGCGGTCTCGGACTGGCGATCGTGAAGGAAATTGCCGAGTTACATCACGCCAGCGTGCATGTGCATTCCGACCCGCTGGTCGGCGGTACACGTGTGAGTGTGGTGTTCGGCGCGGGCGCGGGTTCGGGTGCGCCCCGCGACGGCGGCTGATCAACTGGCGCCGTTGCGTTCCTTGAAGGCGTGCAGCTCGACGTTGAAACGCTGAGCCATGTGCTCCAGTTTGTCGATCGCCACGTTGGCGCGGTTGCTGGTGTCACCGGCATCTTTCAGGCAGTCAGAGAAGGCCTTGACGGCGATGTCATAGGCCTTCATGGCACGCTGCGCCGCAAGCATCTGCTCGCGGGTAGCGCTGGCACCGCTTGGAATCTCGGTGAACGGGGTCGGTTCGCTGCAGTTGCCCGCGAAGACGGGCGCCGCGGCGAGCTGCGCGAACAGTACCATCCCGGTGATCACCAGACGCTTCATGCGTACGCTTGACTCCAGCCAACATCGGCCATGCGGAGGGCCCGCATTGACAAAACTTTAAGATTTCAGACCCCCGTTGTGACGTGCCGCACGTCTAGACTGGTGCACACCCTTGTGTGAACTTCGCCGCAAAACGCGAGATCCGCGGTAGACCTCAGAGAGCGGCCACGGGCGGGGCTGCGACGCAGCATGGATCGACTGCCAGGGAGCGGAAAGGCAAGTCGCGCGCCGGTAGGCACGAACTCAGCGCGGACGGGGTCCCTCACCCGGAGGGTCGTCGATGCGGCCGCCACCCTGCAGAGCGGTGTAGATACCGGTCGCCCCCGGCGTGCGCATCCCCGGTCCGCCGACGCCCCAGACGCCGGTCTCCTCGCTGGCAGAGGGCGCTACATAGGTCTGCACCTGCAACGAAAGCCAGCGGGCACGCACGATCCGCAGCCACAGCAGGATGGCCATCAGGCTCAGCACACCGATACCGATGCTCTGGATGCTGCGTTCATGTCGCAAGCCATCCAGCACCAGCCAGGCGCTGACCGTGACGATGACCAGGAGCGACAGGACTGCGAGGACCAGCAGCAGCGCTCGGCCGCGTCGCGGTCCCATCCGCTCATCGAAACCCCGGTTTGGCGTACTCATGATCCATCACCCCCAAGCGTGCCCTTCTCAGCGCACGAGCATCGCGACTCCGCGCGCTCGCGGGTCGGCGGCGGCTATCGGCCTGCGTCCAATGATCTGGATCGCCTCGACGTCACCATTGTAGTCCTGGTTCTCGATACGATAACCACGCCCAGTTAACGCTTGCACGACATCGGGCGGGATCCTGCGATACGGCTCGTCGAACACCGTATCCAGCGGCAGCAATTGATGATGGAAGCGAAACTGCGCCAGCGCGGCACTCAGGCCCAGGTGATAGTCGTAGACATTGATCAGCACCTGAAACACGGAGGTGAAGATCCTCGAGCCGCCTGGGGTACCGAGCACCATCGCGACGTGGCCATCCTTCAGTAGGATACTGGGTGTCATCGATGACAGCGGCCGTTTGAACGGCGCGATCGCATTGGCATCCCATCCGACCACACCGTACATGTTGGGCACGCCGGGTTTGGATGAGAAATCATCCATCTCATCGTTCATCAGAAAGCCGGCCCCTTCGACCACGACACCCGAGCCGAACCAGCCGTTGAGGGTATAGGTGTTGGAGACCGCGTTGCCCCAGCGATCGACGATCGAATAGTGCGAGGTCTGCGGCTTCTCGAGGCCGGGTTTGACGCTCAACGTCGCCGAGGGCTTCTCCGGATTGATCTGGCGTGCGCGCGCCGCCAGATAGTCCGGAGCGATCAACTGTGCCACGGGTACCGTCACAAAATCCGGATCACCCAGGTATTCGGCACGATCGGCGAACACTCGCTTTTCGATCTCCGCGATCAGGTGGATATATTGCACTGAATTGAGCTTCACACCCTTAAACAGCGCGGCGGCATCTGCTTTCATCCGCAGCATCTGCAGCAGTGCAATGCCGCCGGAGCTCGGCGGCGGTGCGGTGATCACGGTCATCCCCTGCCAGTCGCCGACCACCGGTTCGCGCCACATCGAGTGATAGCGTGCCAGATCGCTTAAGCTGATCAGGCCCTTCTGCGGCCCGCGCTGCATCTGCTCGACCAGCCGCTGTGCGGTGCGGCCCGAATAAAACTCCTGCACCCCACCCTGCGCGATGCGTTCGAGCGTGGCGGCGAGCTCGGGCTGTTTGAAGCGTGCGCCCGGATGCATACCGGCGAAATAGTGCTCGAAGTTAGTCCCGCTGAGGAACGCTGGCTGACTGCCGTCTCGAATAGCGATCAGCTGCGCCGTCACCGTGAAACCATCGCGCGCATAGCGGATGGCCGGCGCCAGATCGCGCTGCCAGGACAGCTTCGCGAAGCGACGGTGGGCTTCATAGAGCCCACGCACCGATCCCGGCGTGCTGCTGGAGAGATTGCCGACGATACTCAGGTCGGGAATCGGATCGCCGTGCGCATCCAGATACATGTTGGGGCTGGCGGCGGCCGGAGCGGTCTCACGATAGTCCAGGAAGTACGGCTTGCCGCTCATATAGAGCGTCATGAAGCCGCCGCCGCCCAGGTTGCCGGCCTCCGGATAGGTCACCGCCAGTGCGAAACCGGTGGCCATCGCGGCATCGACCGCGTTGCCGCCGGCTTTGAGTACTTCCTGGGCAGCGAGCGCGCCGTAGCGGTCAGGCGAGGCCACGGCAGCGGCATCCAGCGTGGCCGCATCGTGAGCGCCGGCCGCGCGCAGCAGCAGCCAACCC
>DATMRM010000445.1:0-3472 GCA_035566155.1 Steroidobacteraceae bacterium
GCAGGTGCGTGTCAGCGCGGCGCAGTTTAACCTGCGCCCAATGCCGCGGGAACACGACGCGATCATGCTGTTCGCGTTCGCTGGTCTCCACGGCCACCTGTTCGTCCGTCACGGTGATCGTCTGCGAAAAGTGCCGACGTCGCAGGCTGGTCCGCAGCGCCCATCCCAGCAACAGCATTTCCAGTCCCGCGAACGGGAAAATGGGCCACAGCCCTTTCGCCAGCATCAGCGTGGAAATCGAGAACGTGACCGCGCAGAGGCTGCCGAAGAACAGCGCCGCGCCTCGCGGCGTCAGTGAGCAGTTCGGCGAGAGCTGTATGGTCAGCACGCGCGGCATCATACGAAAATAGGCTTTTCTATCGCAAGGTCAGAGACTTAGGAGTGCACCGCATCGTTGGTCGGACCGGTGGCGTCCCCCAAGCGCACGATGACCAGATGTTGCGACGGAATGATCAGCAGACGCTGTCCCAGGTTGCCGGAGCCCAGAAAACTGTCGGAGGGCAGAGCAAAGCTGCGCAGCCCTTCTGCAAGGCCGCCTTTACCGCGAGCGGTCCAGAAGCCCGCACCGTAGGCGGTGCCCAGGGTAGGGGCGGTGGAATAGTCGATCCATCCTGAAGGCAGGATGCGGCGATCCCCCACAATGCCATCGTTCACGTAGAGCAACCCCAGCCGGGCCCAATCGCGCGCACTGGCAAACATATCGTTGCAGCCGATCATCGTGCCGGTCGAGTCCACTTCGACGGTCACATGCCGCATCCCCAGCGGGGCGAATAATTCACGGTCTGCGAACTCAAGCGCGTCAATCGCGGCGGGGCCCGCGCCAGCACGCACAATGCTGGAGAGGATCTGTGTGCTTGCACTGCTATACGCGAAGCGCGTTCCGGGTGGGACCATCAGCTTAGCCGAGCGCGCGTAAGTGGCCATGTCGCGCTCCAGATAGAGCATGCGGTCTGACGGGTCGGCAAGCCCCGCATCCTCTTCATCCAGATCGAGCCCGCTGGTCATGCGCATGAGCTGTTCGATCGTGATGGCGCGACGCGGATCATTGGACGCAGACCATTCGGGGATCGGCGCAGGATCGGTAATTTTCAGCTGCCCCTGCATCACCAGAATGCCCACCAGCGCATTCATCATCGATTTGGTCAGCGAAAAACCGAGGATGGGTGTGTCGACGCCGAATCCGGGTGCATAGCGTTCCGCAATGATTCGGCCATCTCGGACGACCACGACCGCTTTGGTTCTCTTTGGCTCGCGCGCATCGGATTCCGTAAATGCCTGGGTCAATGCCTGCTGCAGCCCCTTATCGCGCGTTTCCACGACCTCGGGGCCAGCCATGTCCGGCAGCATCGCGGTCGCGTTGGAGCGCGCAGCCATGAGCTGCGACGGATTGGGCAGGTCCGCGGGTGGGGCACCGTGAATCGCGATGCAACCGAGTCCGGGATAGAACACGGCTCGGGCGCGCACCAGGCCAAGGTGTCGGAGCTCGGCCCGTACTTCATGACGCAACGGGTCGACCTCATACCGTACGTAGCGGGCGATCAATTTCGGTCCTTCCCGCAAGGCGAGGCTCTCGGCGAAAACCTCATGGGGATCAAGACCTGAAATAAATGTCTTTGAGCACAGCTCGTGGGCCACTGTGTTGACGCCCAGGCGCAACGGGCGGTCGATCCGGAATGCGGCGCCCGCAATGAGGCCGGCAAGCAGGAAGGGCGCGACAATGAGTGCCGCGGATTTCACAAATCTTTGCATCGATCGCGCACCATATAACGGTGATATTCGTCAATTATCGGCGAAATGGGTTCTTAAGGTTCGCAAGTGGGACGGCGACTTCCGTGCCGCCCTGATGGGCACCCTGGACCCCCGGTGCGCTGGCGAAAGCGGCACCAAAGATGACCTCGAACGTGGCTGGGATACCCGACGGTGTGCGCACCGCTTCGTAGGCCTCCACCATCGCGCGTAGCCGACCGCGACCGGTCAGGCCGTGAAATCGGGTGCCGACCGAATTCTGGGCGCCGCTGTCCTTGAGTTCACGCATCAGCGCGCGAACATCGCCGTAGTGCAGCTGATGCTGTTCGGTATCCATCACAGGCTCCCTCAGTCCGGAGTGCATCAACGCATCACCCAGCTGAGGCAGACCGGGAAACACACTCACGTGAGCGCCGTCGTCCACACTTGCCCACGCCGAGCGCAGTTCCTTCAGCGTCTCCGGACCCAGGGTCGCGAATACCAACAGTCCTCCCTCCCTGAGTACGCGTGCGATCTCTCGAAATACCAGATGCGGTCGATCACAAAACGGCAGCAACAGATTGCTGTACACCAGATCGAAGCGCCCATCGCTGAACGGCAGACGCGTGGCGTCGGCGGCAACGCGATGAAAGCGGGCGCGCGGCCACCATGAACGCGGCGCGTTCTCGAGCATCGCCAGGACGAAATCCACCGCGAGTACCTGCGCGCCAGGATAGCGCTCGCGCAGCTTCAGGCTGGCGCTGCCAACGCCCGCACCCAGATCCAGCACATGACGCGGCTCGAGCTCAAAGTACTGCAAACGCTCGAGCAATTCGGCATTCAATCGCTCCAGGGATCGAGTGGATGATTCACTGCGCGCAGCCGCCTTGGCGAAGCCGCGTAGCAGGGCTTTTCGGTCGAGCGAAAATTCGGCCTCCGTGCGGCTTGCCGATGGCTTGCTCATGATGCGGCAGTGTAGCCAGCCCGGCTCAATCGCAGGTCGGCTTCGATGTTCGCTCGGCGGATTCAGGCCTGATCCCTAATCGCCCGAGCAGCTCGCGATCGTGTGTCACATCGGGATTGTCGGTCGTCAACAATTTCTCGCCATAGAAGATCGAATTCGCGCCGGCCAGAAACGCCAGCGCCTGCAGTTCATCGCTCATCTGGGCCCGCCCGGCAGACAGGCGCACGTGTGCCTTGGGAATCATCACGCGCGCCACCGCAATGGTGCGGACGAAATCGAACGGATCCACGTCGGCTGCCTCTCCCAGCGGCGTTCCCGGCACGCGCACCAGTTGGTTGATCGGTACACTTTCCGGCTGCTGTGGCAGATTGGCCAGCGTGACGAGCAGTGCCGCGCGATCGCGCTGCGTCTCGCCCATGCCGACGATGCCGCCGCAACAGACCTGGATTCCCGCTTCACGCACGGCTTCGAGCGTGTCGAGCCGATCCTGATAGGTGCGGGTGGAAATGATTTTCCGGTAGTACTCTTCCGAAGAGTCGAGGTTGTGGTTGTAGAAGTCGAGACCCGCGTGCTTGAGCTGCCGGGCCTGCGGGGGCGTGAGCATGCCGAGCGTCACGCAGGTCTCCAGCCCGAGTGCCCGCACCGCGCCAACCATCTGCGAGATTGCATCCAGTTCGCGTGCTTTGGGTGATCGATACGCCGCGCCCATGCAGAAACGCGTGGCGCCGGCGTCGCGGGCAGCGCGCGCCCGCTCCAGAACCTGCGACAGCGACATCAACGGCT
>DATMRM010000446.1:0-5140 GCA_035566155.1 Steroidobacteraceae bacterium
TGCCCGGATGGGCTGCGGCCGCGCGCTGCAGGGCCTGCGGGCTGGTGTCGCACAGCGCACCGAGCTGCAGATCCGGGTGGCGTTGAATGGCGTCGGCGTGACTCAAGGGGAACCAGCAGCGTGGTGCAAATCGTCGCACCGACTCGCTGGGAAACACTCCCATCCGTCCGCAACCGATGACAGCACCCATCATCCCGGCGCCCACCGCAGCAGGCAGGTGGCCGCCGGACGCTCGCGCGCCAGCAGCGCCTCGTAGGCGAGCGCGAGGTCTTTGCCGGCGTAGGTACCGGCTACCAGCGAGGCCGGTTTCAACCGCCCGGCGCGGATCAGCGCAACTACGTAATCAAGGTTGTCGCGCTCGTTGAACCTGAGAAACCCACGAGGTTCTGGCCGCTCGGGCGACATGCCGACCGCTTCGATGCGCAGCTGTTTGGCGTAGAAGTACCGGCTGTCGAGCGGATTGAATTCCCCGGGCGGCCGGTTTCTGCCTGGGAAGCCAAGACACGCGATAGTTGCGCGATTGCCGGCAAGCTGCAGGGCGAGCAGCCAGTCACCCCAATCCATGCTGGTCGTGATAACGACGTCCGCAAGATCAGCGGTCAGGGCCTCGCGGATGGCGCCCTCGTCGGCTCTGGGAAGAATCGCCTGCGCGCCGAATTCCAGACCCAGCCGTTGTGGCAGCACGTGGTCCGAGACCCCGACGACGCGCGCGCCGGCGATCGCAGCCATCGCAACCGAGGTAAGCCCGAGCACGCCGAGGCCAATCACCAGCACGCGGATGCCCGGGCGAACGCCGGATCTGAGTACCGCGTTGTAGCCGAGGTGAAAGAGGTACGCGCATGCCATGTCCTCGCTCCTGGCCTCAGCAGCCAGAACCTGCAGCACATCATCAGCAGGCACGCTGAAGTGACTGCGGTGCGAGGCGAAACTGAGTACCCGCTCACCCGGCGCGATGTGGCTGACACCGGCGCCGACCGCGAGTACGCGGGCGACGTTGCAATAGCCCTGCAACCGCGGGTAGCCGGTTCCCTCCCGCAGCGCCGGCAGCCCGACATAGGCCGCCAGCTCCGTACCGGGGGTGATTGCCGTCACCAGGGTTTCGCAAAGCACCTGGCCGGCGGCGACATAGCCGCTGTCAAGAGGCTCGCTGCGAAACTCCAGCTGCCGCGGAGCATTCAGATACGCAACCCTCGACTCGATGCGCGCCATCGCCT
The DNA here is from genome assembly GCA_035566155.1 of Steroidobacteraceae bacterium. Classification (GTDB taxonomy): domain Bacteria; phylum Pseudomonadota; class Gammaproteobacteria; order Steroidobacterales; family Steroidobacteraceae; genus FEN-1191. The sequence continues at coordinate 1,215 of DATMRM010000446.1, forward strand.
ACGGATATCCCTTGCCAACCACGATGTACGAGGGAGGGGCACGCGTGTCCAGCTCTCCCGTGGCGGTAAACCCAGCGGAACCCTCATCTTCCCGCGGCGCACTGCTGGGGCTCGCGGTGCTCCAGCCCCTGAACTCCCAGCGGCCCGGAAGGGTCTGGTGCCAAAAGCGCGGATTGCGGTGCAGATCCATCAGAAACTGCAGACCGCCCTCCGTCACGCCGAGCCATTCGCAAAACAGCTCGACCCGCTCAACGGGGCGCAGCTCGTGGCGCCGTACGAGCGCCAGGCCCTGAACGCGGGTGATGCGTCCGTGGCGTATCTCGCGGCACGCGTGGTCGGTCACTTTCGAATAGCCGTGCTTGTACAGTTTCAGCTGGTCGTGGAGATTCATGTAGTTGAAGCAGTCGACGTGATCGTAGCAATCGAAGGTGCGCGCAAAACGCGCGGTATGGTACGCGTGTTGCGCCATCATTAACTCATGTTGGGCCTTGGGATCCCAGCGCACGTAGTTCCCCAGGTAGATCCCCGTCACCCCAACCGCCTCCAGCGCACGGTCATCCGGATAGCGGTACTGCCAGATATCCGCTTCGGTCAGGGTATCGAAGCCTGACAGGAGTCCCGCGGCCTCGACGCCCATGAGGTCGTGATCCTTGCGATAGCGCCGGGTCATCTGCACCTCGTGCTCGTGCGAGAACATTCCAACCTGCTCCAGCCCCTGGTGCGCGCCCCAGATGATCAGCGGGATGCGATAGCGCACCGCGGTCTGCACGGGAAATACCGTCTGTCCGGCAAGGCAATGCCAGTACAGGCTGCCGAAATGGCGCAGCGAGGCGCGCGTGATCCGGCGTACGGAATCCGGGTTTACGTTTTGCAGGAGGATGTCGCAGTTGAAACGAATCCGCAGGTTCGCCAGATTCCGAATCCCCAGCGCGGTGTTGTAGTACTTGTTGTAGCTCACCAGCAGCGGGTTGAGCTTCAGGCGCTCCTTGACCAGGTGCACTATAAAATAAGAGTCGTTGGCGCCGGTCACGGGCACGATGCAGTCGTAACTGCGCCCGTCGCGGCTGCGAAAGGGGCGCACCAGGCTCTCGAGCTTCTGCCAGCGTTCGCTCCAGTCGAGCCGGTCCTTCTCTTCATGGACGCGGCAGCCCGAGCAGATCCCCTCCTCATCGATGACCAGCCCGAGCGGATGATCCGCGCCGTACAGGCAGCGCGCGCAGAATTGCAACTGGCCGTCCGGTGGCATGCGTCAGCCTTCGCTGCCGAAAATCGGGCTGCGCAGGGATCTCGCGCTGCTGCGCTGTCGCAATTTCTGCACCGCGTGCTCCCGGTAGGCCAGAAAGTTGCCGCTGCCGACCGCCACGACCTGGTCATGGGCGAGCAGGGTGTCCAGCTGGGCAGCCTCGCTCACGCCACCGAATGCAATCAGCGGCACCTGCGCGAGCGGGAAGTGCCGCACCAGCCGTTCATCGAAGCCGCCGGCGCGTCCCTCGTTTCGCCAGTCGATCACCAGCGCCTCGGACACCGTGCGACTCGCGAACAACGCCAGATTTGCCACTGACAGCGGCGTGGACCGACCCGACAGGTAGTCGAGCCACTGCAGTGTGCCGTCGGCAAAAGCCAGCGGCAGCACGCCGATGACTGCCTGCGCGCCGATGTGCGTGGAAATTTCGCCAACCACCGCAGGATTCGTGCGCAGCAGGGCATCCAGACACACCCGTTCCGCGCCGGATTGAATGACTGCCGCGGCATCTGCGGCGGTGCGGATTCCGCCACCGAAGCTCAGCGGCGTGGAGAGTCCCAGCGAGCCGAGTTGCCGCAGCAGCGCAAGATCCGGCCCGAGTCCTCGCCGGCTGCGATCAATGCACAGCACCAGGATCTCGTCGGCCCCCCAGCGATCGAGATTCTCGGCGAGACACTGCGCGGTGCCGAGCGGCAGGTGGCGGCCATAACCGAAGGACTGCACGGCGCGCCCGTCCTTGACCGTGATCACGCCGACGAGGCGCTTCTTAAGCATCGCACAGGCCTGAGATCAGCTGGCGCAGCAGCGTCCGGCCCGCCGCCTGACTCTTTTCGGGATGGAACTGCACGCCGACGATGCGTCCGTGCCGAAAGCCCGAGACGAACTCCTCGGAGGCAGTGGTGCGGCAGACCTCAAGCTGCGCGGGGCCGCGGTAGACATAGGAGTGATTGAAGTAGAAGGCTTCCCCGTCGCTCGCGCGGAACAGCGGCTCCGTCGGCACCGTGCGGATCACGTTCCAGCCGATGTGCCAGCGCGGTGCCGGCAGACTCACTACCTCGCCGGGAACCACGCCGAGACCCCTGGTGAAACCGTCCTCGTGCGAGGCCTCAGCGAGCAGCTGCATCCCCAGGCAGATCCCCAGCAACGGGCGGCCGCGTGCGGCCTGCTCCGTGACGTAGCCGTCGAGGTGGTGCTCGCGCAGCGCCTCGATCGCCGGCCGGAAGGCACCGACACCCGGCAGCAGCAGCATGTTGCAGGCATCCAGCACCGCGGGGTCGTCGCTGACGCGGCAACGCAGTCCAAGCTCGTTCAGCGTGTGGCGCACGGAGGCGTGATTGCCCACCCCGTAGTCGACAATACCGACCGTAATCCTGCTCACAGACCCACCCCGACCTGGAAGCGTCGCCGGATTGAGCCATCGACGTGAACGCTGAAGAGCTCGCGATTCACGGCCGCGTGCACCTGCGACCAGAACTGCTCGACGGAGATGTCTATGAACTCACAGAAACTGGCGATGTACTGCGGGGCGCAACTGTCATCGTAGCGCTCCACCAGGTCGATGCCCCGCGCGCGCGTCATGCGTTGCGCACGGATTTCCTCGTTCACGTAGTCGGTGACGCGCCCGAAGCCGAACTTGTAGTACTTGATCATCTGGTTGAGAGTCACCCAGTCCTCGTCCAGAGACGTGAGCCCGTACAGGTCACCGGTGTTCTCCACCGTGTCGTCGCGCTTTGCCAGGCCATATGCGCACGCGTAAGCGCCGTTGTTCACCAGCGACCAGTCGCCGAGGAACCAGCCGAGATACACGATCTGCAGTCCCGCCGCGTCAAACTCCTCGGGCGCCGGGTAGCGATAGGGCAACAGTTCTTGGGCGCTGAAACCGGCCTCCAGGATCCACTCCATGCCGCCGCCGCTTAAGGTGTTCATGTGGCGCAGGTTGTTGCCATCGTAGCCGGTGCGACCGAGCGTCTTGAGGTCCCCTAGCTGCAGGCCCGGATTCTCGCCCCACAGGATCAGCGGAATGCCGTAGCGGATGGCGAGCTGCGGCACCGCGCTGAACAACGCGAGCTCCGTGGAGCGCGCCCAGTTGGTAAACCGATCGAAGGAGACGCGCATCAGCTTGCGCCAGGTTTCCGGCGCCGGCGACAGCAGCACCGTATCGAATCCGAGTTCGATCAGGTTGGAAATGTTATCCACACCGCGCTCGGTCACCTGCTGGGGCGGGTACGACAGGCACGCGAGCAGCGGCCGCAGTCCGAGCTTGTCGCGCACGAACAGTGCCTGCCGCGTGCTGTCCTTGCCGCCGCTCACGCCGATGATGCAGTCGAAGTACTGGCCGGGCTTGCGGCGGTAGCGTTCGAGCAGATCCTGGAGCGTCTCGTAGCGCTCGCGCCAGTCCACCTGCTGAAGCTGCGCGAAGTAGTTGCACGCCGGACAAATCCCGGCATCCGTAAACAGCGTGTTGGGCCGCGTGTCAGGCTGCAGACACTGCACGCAGTATTTCACGGGCTGACCTTAGGCAGCGTGGCCAGGCGCTCGACCCCCGGGTAGCGCAGCGCACACGGCGGCGCGCCGGGAGGCAGGTAACTGATCGCACGCCGGCTCGACGCCAGGGCCACTACCAGCGCGTAGGACTGCAAGCCTGCTACGGCATCCGCCCACGCCAGATCCGACGCCAGCGGAG
>DATMRM010000447.1:0-2205 GCA_035566155.1 Steroidobacteraceae bacterium
CTGCACACGCTGCGACGCATGTCGGTTTCCGTCAACGGCATGCTGCAGGCGGGAAAGGAGCCGGTACTGGAGGGTTCGATCGTCAAAGATCTGGGTACGGTCTGGCAACAGCAACTACCGCACAAGGCACGCGACCTGACAGCGTTCCTCGATAGCGATCAGAATGATCGCGCGCACTTTGATGAGGTGCTGCGTTACGCCACCACCGTGGTACCGAAACTCACGATCCAGGGCGGTACTACCGAGGTGTTACGCGGCATCATCGCGCGGGGCCTGGGTTTGCGTTAGTCCGCACCGTCTTAAGCTATGCCCGATCTGTCTGCGCTGTTGTCTCCCCGCTCGATCGCCGTCGTCGGCGCAGCCCCTGACGTCAGCATTCTGCGAGGACGTACCCTCAAAGTGCTGCTGCGCCATCCCTACATCGGCAAAATCTATCCGGTCAGCCGCAGCCACCGCGAAGTGCAAGGACTGGCAGCCTACGCCTCGGTCGATCAGATCCCCGCGCCGGTCGATCTCGCGGTGCTCATCATTCCGGCCGATCAGGTGCCACAGGAGCTCGAGCGCTGCGGGAGCGCCGGCGTGCGCGCAGCCGTCATTCTGACTTCGGGGTTCGCGGAGCAGAGGGGCGATCAAGGCATGCCATTGCAGCGGCGGCTGCGAGAGATCGCAGCGCGCTATGACATGGCCGTTTGCGGACCCAACGCGGAAGGCTTCGTCAACGCTGCGGCAAATCTGTGTGCCACCTTCAGCCCGGCGGTTGACAACATGGAGATACCGTTGCTGCCAGCGTGGCGGCGCAGCGGCCATGTGGCGGTGGTCGCGCAGAGCGGCGGCATGGGATTCGCGTTCTTCGACCGCGGACGTCCAAAAGAACTGCCTTTCAGTTACATCGTGACCACCGGGAACGAGGCCTGTCTGGCGGCCTTCGATGTCGTGGACTACCTGTTGGATGAAGGCAGATCGGAAGTGTTTCTGATGTTCCTGGAGGACATCAAACACGCTGACAGCTTTCGTCGCGCGGCCGACAAGGCGCTGCGCGCGGGCAAGCCCATCATCGTGGCGAAAGTGGGAGGCAGCGCCGCGGGCCGGCGCGCCGCGGCTTCGCACACGGGCGCCTTGGCGGGTCAGCACGAGATCTATCGGGCGATGTTTCGCCAATACGGCATCATCGAGGCCGACACGCTGGACCAAATGGTCGATATCGCCGCGGCGTTTTCGTTCTATCGAACGCGTTTGCCAGCGGGAAAGCGCGTCGGTATCGGCACCGGATCCGGTGGCGGCGGCGGGTGGATGGCCGATGCCTGTGCGGCGGAAGGTCTGGAGGTGCCCGAACTGGATCGGCCGACACGGGCGCTGATCGACCCACATCTGCCAGCGTATGGCACTTCGCAAAATCCGGTAGACGGCACGGCGCAGGCGATCCGAGCGATCGGCTACGGGGAGCTGGCCCGGCTGATTGCCTTATCCGATCAGGTCGATGCGGTCGCAATGGTCATCACTGCGCGCAACCCCGAAGCGCTCGAGCGTGAGAAAGCCCATCTGCAGAGCATCTCCGAATCCGGCCACAAACCCATTCTGATGTGGACCTACACTTTGCCCGCTGCGGCGTCGGTCCGGATTCTGAGCGAGACCGGCTACCCGCTGTTCACCGACATGCGGCATTGCGCAGGTGCACTCGCGGCGTTGTGCGCCTATCGCACGCTTCGCGAGCGCTACCTCTGCGCAAGAGACACGAGCACCGCGTATGACCGGGCCCGAGCCGCGCGCATACGACAGCGACTGGTCCAGCCAGTGCTGTGTGAATACCAGGTTGCCCCGCTCCTGGCTGACTACGGCATCCCGACTATGGAGTCGCAGCTGGCGTCGAGCGCCGCGGAAGCGGCGCGCTGCGCAGTCTCACTCGGCGCACCGGTAGCCTTGAAAGTGCAGTCGCCGGACATTACGCACAAAACCGATGCCGGCGCGGTCGCTTTGCGCGTTTGGGGCGATGAGGCCGTTCAGCGGCACTACGATGAAATTCTTCAGCACGCGCGCCGCCATTCGCCCGCAGCCCGCATCGATGGCGTGTTGGTCCAGCGAATGGCAGGCGCCGGTCTCGAGGTGATCGTTGGCGTCCGCCGTGATCCACTGTTTGGCCCAATGATGATGCTCGGCATGGGTGGTGTCGGAGTCGAGATCGAACACGACCTGGCGCTTGCCCCCGCC
>DATMRM010000448.1:0-2456 GCA_035566155.1 Steroidobacteraceae bacterium
GACCGACTACCTTACCGTAGTTACCTCCCAAACCGCGGTGCTGCAGACCCAGCTGGAGGCACTCAATCTGGATACCCTGCAGCTACGCGCCAGCGTCGACCTGATCCGTGCGCTCGGCGGTGGCTGGGACGATTCCATGACGGCGCAGAGCGGCAAGGCGATGGATTCACAGCACCCCGGGTAGGTCGGCTCGACGGATGGGTTGGATCATCAAGAAACCCGTGCGCACCTCGCGTCGCCGAGCGTCGGAGCACACCAAAACTCAGCCGACCCGGGTCGGTTTACTCGCCCCCGATCTGCTGTCCCAAGCAAGAGCAGGGTTGCCGGCTCGGGGACAGACGCTGGACTACCCGTCTCAAATATCGCGCCGCTGTTTGCAGTCGCCCAGAATGCGCCCGCCACCCTGTGCCCGCAGATGCGGAAGCGCGGCGCGGATCACCTGAATCGAACCGACGAGGTTAGTATCGATCTGTTGCCTCATCTGCTCATCATTCAGCTCTTCTGCGGCGCCAAACAGTCCGTAGCCGGCGTTGTTCACGATGACGTCGATGCGCCCCAAAGAGTTGAAGGCTCCATCGATCACCCGCCGAACAGCCGCACCATCCGTGACGTCCAGCGCCGCAACGCTGAGCTGATTCGCATAGCGGCTCTTGAGTCCATCGAGCGCGTGCAGTTTGCGCGCAGTCCCGGCGACTCGATCACCGCGAGTCAGAAGCTGCTCCGTCATGTTCCGTCCCAGACCGGAGGAGATTCCAGTGATGAACCACGTCTTGACCATCGGAAGCGCTCCTCTTACTAGCGTCAGGCGGCGCCAGCGTGCGCGCCAATGCCGTCTAGGGCCACGACCGCATCATTGGGCAAGTCCAATTCGGCCACAGCTAGGTTTTCGCGCAAGTGCGCGACCGAGGAGGTACCCGGGATTAGGAGAATGTTGGGCGCGCGGCGAAGTAGCCATGCGAGTGCAACTTGCATGGCCGTGGCACCGAGGCGCTGAGCTACATCGGACAAGATGGAAGACTGCAGCGGGCTGAACCCGCCCAAGGGAAAGAACGGCACATAAGCTATGCCGTTGATGGCAAGATCATCGATGAGTGCGTCATCGGCCCGATGTGCCAAGTTGTAGTGGTTCTGCACGCAGACGATCTTAACGATCCGCCGTCCTTCCTCGATTTGCGCAGGCGTAACATTGCTCAGTCCGATATGACGAACCAGCCCCTCGCGCTGGAGCTCGGCCACTACGCTGAGCGGCGCCGCGAGTGAGCCTTCGGCAGGTCCATGGGCACCCAACATGCTGCGAAGGTTCACCACATCGAGCACATCCAGGCCCAGGTTGCGCAGGTTGTCGTGCACCGCCTGCGTCAGCTCTTGCGGAGAGAAAGCCTGTAGCCACGATCCGTCCGTGCCGCGCCGGGCGCCGATCTTGGTCACGATGACGAGATCATCGCGATATGGATGCAGTGCTCTGCGAATCAGCTGATTCGTGATATGCGGGCCGTAGTAATCACTCGTGTCGATGTGATTCACACCGCTTTCCACGGCTTCGCGCAGGACGGTCAGTGCGGCATCCGTGTCTCTGGGCGGCCCGAACACGCCGGGCCCCGCGAGCTGCATGGCGCCGTAGCCGAGTCTCACCACGGTTCGGTCACCCAGGGCAAATGTGCCAGTTCTGTTGATGGTGGACATGGTCGATCTCCTTTCGAGCAGGGACACGATCTAGCCGCTGTCGGCCTGCGCGATCATAAGGTCCAAGCCGCACGGGCTGTGCGGGAAAGGCGAACAATGAAGACGGCTCTCGCTGATCTGACCGCCGTTGTAGCAGTCGCACGCGCCAGGGGCTTGAGCGAAGCGGTGCGCCGCCTCAAAACGCAGCTTGGCGTGCGGCTCGTCAATAGCAGCGGTCGCCTCAGTGGGCGAGTACCGGCCAGAGAATCTCAGCGATCCAATCCATGAACACGCGCACGCGCTTGCGGAGATTGCGCCGATGCGCATATGGCAGCGAGAGGGACATCGGCTCGCGATTAAAAGAGGCGATCGCGCCGGATTCGTCGTGGCTCTCGCACATGGCGACTCGGAATCGCACGCCAGGCGTGGGTGCGGTTCATCGTCGCATTGCCGGCTATGTGTCCGACTTTGAGTCGTTTTGGCTGCTGATGCTGTTCCAGACTGCCACGTCCCATGCGTTGTGGATTCCAATAAAGAGCAGGACGATCGAAACCGCGCCGACGCCGTACAGACTGTATTCGAGTTTGCGCCTGCACAGGATTGCCATCGCCAACACGGTCGCGTAGGCAAGCGTGGGCAGTACGGCATTCCACAGCCAATCCTCGCGCACTGGCACGTACAGCGCGCGGATGCCGTGCATGGCAGCGGCAACGGTGCCGACGTATACCAGCCCCGCGGCACCGCCGACTCCCAATCCCAACGACACGCTGGTCACGTTCTGGTGCGGTGCGCTT
>DATMRM010000449.1:0-6238 GCA_035566155.1 Steroidobacteraceae bacterium
GGTGGATCTGAATGGCAGCTATCTGCACCGCTACTATCTGGATGACGATGCCACCTGGCTGCAGGTCAAGACTGACGGCGGCTTGGACGATGCGCACATCTCCGAATGTCTGGTGTGGCAGTACTGGGACACCAAGACGCCCGCGAATCGCGACGAGCTCAAGTTCATCGCCGGTCCCAGCAGCCTGATCGGTCTGCCTACCTATCAGGTCGGCGCCTACCTGTATCAACGCGTGTGGGGGGTATCGCCAGGAAATACCGAGCTGATACCGCTCACCGAACGCGTATTCACCGACAGCGACAGCATCTCAAAATATTCCTGCGCCCACTTGTCGATGCTATACCGACGGTCAATGACCGGTACCGACCGACAGGAGTACGTGCTGATCTCCGTGGAGGAATGTCCGGATAGCCTCCAGGTCGTCACCTCGATCGGCATCGATCTGCTGCAGGCCGATCTGACGGTCACCTGAAATCCAACTATCAACGGTCAATGAAAGGGTCTCGAGCATGAATCATCCTTGGACCGCCGCGCTCACTGGGTTACCGGCTTTCCTGCTGTACTTCGTCACAGCGATCGCCGTGCTGCTGCTGTTTGCGTACGTCTATACCCGCCTCACGACGCATGACGAATTTGGCCTGATCCGCGCCGGCAATGGCACCGCGGCCATCGCACTCGGTGGCTCACTGATCGCCTTCGCTCTGCCACTCTGCAGCGCGCTGATTCATTCAGTGTCGCTGCTCGACTTCCTCGTGTGGGCGGCGATCGCTTTCGTCATCCAGGTCGCCACATTTTTCACGGTGCGGATTTTCGATTCTGATCTGTCCGCGCGCATCGCGCGCAATGAAATCTCTGCCGGCATCTTTGTCGCCTGTTCATCCATCGCCGTGGGACTGATCAACGCGGCCTGCATGACACCGTAATTCATCGGAGACTCTTATGAAGCGCTCGCGCTCGATTGAATTGACGCTGATGAGTGCCGTTCCCTTTTTGTTGGTGGCCTGCGACTCACCGCATGGCGCGGCTTCGGCGTCGCTGGTTTACCGGTCGGTCGCGGACTGCATCGCCGGCGGGCAGGTCCCCGAACAGACCTGCCGCAGCGAGTATGACAACGCGCAGGCGTTACACCAGCAACAGGCGCCTAGGTTTTCTTCGCTCGAGGACTGCGAGGCGCGATACGGCTACGACCAATGCACCCGGGGTCATAGCGCCGACGGCTCGAGCATCTTCCTGCCTCTGATGGCCGGCTATCTGATCGGCCATGCCTTTGGGAATCACGGTTACCCTTATGGCTACTACTATGGTGGATGGCACGGGCAGCCGATCTACCGGGATCGGGGCGATCGGGCGGCGTGGCGCACGGGCACCGGTGCCGCCGTCGCCTACGGCGAGGGTATTCGTGGGCCCGCTGCGATGAGTACTGCTCAGACCCTATCACGCGGCGGCTTTGGAATGAGTTCGGCCGCGCGCGCTAGCTGGGGCGGCTGAACCATGCAACGGGTATCGGTGGCCGAGCGCTCAGACTGGCGGAAACAGGCCGCGCAGATGGGGTTTCACTTCCACACACTTCAGGGTGTGCCCTACTGGGACGAGTCCGCCTACTATCGATTTTCGCTCAACGCCGTTGAAAACGACCTGGAGAAGGTCACCGAAGAAGTTCACGAACTGTGCATGGATCTGGTCAGCCGCGCAGTCCGGGACGAAGTCTATCTGCGAAGGCTAGCGATTCCTGAGCACTATTGGGATTTCATCCGCCACTCCTACCGATCGGGTGAACCGCACATTTATGGAAGGATGGATCTGGCCTATGACGGCAACGGGCCCGCGAAACTGTACGAACTGAACTACGACACGCCGACCAGCATCTATGAGGCCGGAGTGTTTCAATGGTTGTGGCTGCAGCAGTGTTCGGAGCGCGGCCTGATTCCGCGTTCCAGTGACCAGTTCAATTCGTTGCACGATCGGCTCCATGAGGTGTTCCGCTTCATCGCCGCGAAAGTTCAGTCGCCGCTGTACTTCGCCTCGGTACGTGACTGCGTCGAAGATCGTGCGACGGTGGACTATCTGCGCGATGTGGCCCAACAGGCCGGCCTCACGACACACTATCTTCCGATCGAGGATATCGGCGATACCGGGGACGGCGCCTACACCGATCTGGACGATCAGATCATTCGGGCCATCTTCAAGCTGTATCCATGGGAATATATGTTTGCGGATGAGTTTGGTCGGTATCTGCCGACGGCGAATACCACTTGGTTTGAGCCACCCTGGAAATGCATTCTTTCAAACAAGGCCGCCCTGGCGCTTCTATGGGAACTGCATCCCGGTCATCCCAATCTTCTGGCGACCTACATTGAGCAGGGCTCGCGCAGTGATCTGGCGGCGGGCTGGGTGCGCAAACCCTTCTATTCGCGCGAGGGTGCCAACGTTGAAATCGCAACGCCGGCCGGGCAGCGATTGCTCAACGACGGGCCCTACACCGAAGGCCCGTTTGTGCGCCAGGCATTTCATCCGCTGCCGCGCTTTGGCGATAACTATGCGCTGGTCGGTAGCTGGGTGATCGGCGACTGCGCGGCCGGCATCGGAATCCGGGAGGCCGCCGAACTCATTACGACCGATACCTCCAGATTCGTACCGCACATCATAGCGGACTAGCGGATTCAGCCCGAACGCGCGCTCAACGTTATCGATCAATAGTGCCTTGCCGTCCCAACTCGCGCTGCATCGCCTCTTCGCGCGCATCGTTGACAACCCGCAGCACGCTCTCGGGATCCGCTTGCGTCTCATCGCGTGCGAACTGCCCGGTGAGCTTTTTGTCTGCCGTCAGCTCGCCTTGCTCGTAGACACTCCACATCTCGCGCGCGAACTCGGTGCAAAGCAGTTCGGGAGCGAAGCGGCCAAGAGTGCCGCGAATGTTGTTGACGTCGCGCTCGAGCATGGCCAGCGCGGCGTTGTTACCGGCGGCGTTCACCACCTGCGGCAGGTCGATGATGACGGGCCCGTGTGAGTCAACCAGCACATTGAACTCGGACAGATCACCGTGGATGAGTCCGATATGCAGCATGCGCACGATCTGCCGGATCAGAAAGGCGTGATACTCACGAGCCTGCTCGCTTGACAGTTCAACTTCGCCCAGTCGCGGTGCGGGGTGCCCGTCGGAATCGGTCACCAGTTCCATGACCAGCACGTCGTTGAAATAGCCGTAGGGCTTGGGCACGCGCACGCCGGCCGCCTGCAGGCGATACAGCGCGTCCACTTCGGCGTTCTTCCAGGCCGTTTCCTGTTCGCTGCGGCCGAAGCGCGTGCGCTTGCTCATGGCGCGCGTTTGCCGGCTGCCGCGCGGCTTGCGGCCTTCCTGATATTGCGCGCGGCGCTGGAAGCTTCGCTGCCGCATGTCGCGATAGACCTTGGCACAGCGCGTCTGTGCGCCGCTGCGTACCAGGTAGACCGTGGCTTCTTTGCCGCTCTTGAGTGCGCGAATGACTTCGTCGATGACGCCGTCGTCGATCAGCGGCTGTAGGGCAGGGGGTGTCTTAATAAAGTGAGATCCGGTGGCGAGGGTGCGGCCTTGACTTGGAATTGCACGAGCTTGACCGCGTAAGCAACTGATTATAGCCGATCAGCGCGGGAAACTCATTCAGGAACTATCATGCCCCTGAAGCCCTGCTTGGCTTGAACCCCCGCTTCTCGACATTCATTCGTGATAGCTTGGCGCACAACCAATAGGTAGAAGAGCCGGCGGGACTGCTCGTGGAACAGAGAGTTCTCGCCGCTCTCGGTACGCAGCTCCATGAACTCCAAGTGCCGCGCTCTGATGTTCTGTCTGGCTGCGCTCGCTGCAGCGAGCGCGCCGGTGCACACAAGCGCCGGCGACGGATTGGATGCATTCGGCACCGGCGAGCAGCTTCACAGACTGACGCCAGGTCTTAGCGATCCGCTGATGCAGATGTGCGAGGTACCGGGCCGCCCGCTGACGCTGGCAATGTCGGTCGATCTGGCTCTGTGCCGCAATCCAACCACACGTACGGCGTGGGCGGCCGCGCACCAGCAGGCAGCCTTGCTCGGCGAGGCGAAAAGTGCCTGGCTGCCCGATGCGACAGCGACCGGAACCGCGAGCCGAACCATCGGACAGCATCTGGAGCTGACCGGTGAGCCGTCCACCTCTGATCAGAACACAGTGGATGCGGCGGTCAACCTCTCCTGGACCCTTTACGACTTTGGCGCGCGCACCGGGCGTATCAGCAACGCCAGGTATCTGCTCGATGCGGCGGCCGCGACCGCCGGTAGCTCCGTTCAACAGACCATCCTGAGCGTGGTGCAGTCCTACTATGGCCTCGCGGCGGCCGACGCCAGTCTGGCGGCGGCCAAGACCACGGAGTCGGTGACGGCGCATAGCCTGGAAATGGCCCGCACTCTGCGCAGTGCCGGTCCAGGCACACTCGCGGATGTCCTGCAGGCGGAAACCGCATACGATCAGGCGGTGCTGGCGCGCGAACAGGCGGATGCCGCCGCGCAGGCCGCACGCGGGACCTATGCCGTGACGCTCGGATTGATCGCCGATTACGGGGTAAAGATTGATGCGGCACCGGTTCCGGCCGAGGTGCCCGCTCAGAAGGCGCGAATGGCGGACCTCATGGCCGAGGCGATGCGTCAGCGACCGGATCTTGCCGCCGCACAGTCGCAACGCTCCGCTGCGGAGGCCAATGTACAGGTGGCGCGCGCCGCGGGGTTACCCGTGATCACGATCAATGCGGGCGGCGATTACATCACCAGCACCGGCATTCCCAATCAGCATTACGGTCTGATCGGCATCAATGTGTCGATCCCGCTCTTCACCGGCTTCAGTACCGCCTATGGTGTACGGCGCGCGAAGGCAGCGCTGGAAGAGAGTGAAGTGGCCCTGGAGCAGACACGACTCGCGGTTTCACTGGGTGTCTGGAACGCCTACTACGCGCTTGAATTGGCGAATGAACAGCTCGGCACCACCGCTGGCCTCGCCAGGACCGCGGAAGATAACGAGCGCGTCGCCTTGAGCAGCTATCAGGCCGGCGCAGGCAGATTCATCGACGTGGTGACGGCTCAAACCGCCGCCGCCACTGCCCGTCAGGTGCGTATCAGTGCGGAGCTGAACTGGCGCGTGTCGCGTGCGCAGCTTGCTTTGGCCCTGGGGCGACTGTCCAGCGTCGAGCCACTGCAGGAGACTCGGACCATTCCTTGAAGTCACAGCGCCTCGAAGGCCCGAAGCACGCGCGCGAATTCGTATGGCTGCTGGACAATCCCGCTGCAGCTCGGGCTCACCGTGACGGCCGGCGGCTCGCACGCGCGATCGCGATTCAGCGACCATAGCGATAGCGAGCCCAGATGCTGCTCGGTCGCGAACTTGAGCAGCTGATCGGCATCGCTCAGCTCGAACACCTCTGATGGGATGTCATTGTGGCCAATCATCGGCGTGATGCCGATCATTTGCCACAGATCGGTGCGAGCCATGGTTGTCTTGTTTGCGGGATAGAGCGCGCGCAATTGATCGCGCACGGCGCGCGCCGCCGTGATCGCCAAGCTCCCCATTCGGCCCGCGGGCTGCGGTGCGGCGGCATCGCCGTAGTCCATCGTCATCGCATTGATTCCGCGAATCGCCACGCGCTGTCCGATCGCCGAACGAATCACCTCCAATCCTTGGGGCGTGAGCCCGGTAGGGGTCACCGGCAACGTCAACCAGACTTCCAGCGGCCGCTGCTCGGCCGCCATCCCCTTCCGCAGCAGCGCGAGCGCTTCGCTGCGACGCTGAATCGACTGGTGATCGGTAAGCGCTGTCCCCTCCAGATCGAACTCGATGACCCGCGCGCCATAGGCATCGATCACCGACCTGTATCGCGTGGCCAGCTCTGCCCCCGACTTGGCCGCACTCGCCAGCTCAGTCCCCGCCTGACCTCCAAACGCGATCGCGACATCCCCGCCGAGAGTCCGAAGCGCGTTGATTTCACGCAGACGAAAAGACGAGGTCGCACTGCGTGTGCCGCCCCAGGTGGGAGCTGGATCGTGAGCCGACCTGGCGACGACAAAGCCGAGTCGGAAGTGGCGCATGCGCAGAGCCTTCGATGCGTCGAGCAGGCTTAGTTGAGGCCAGAGCGTCGCATCGACATAGGGTGCGAAGGTGCCCGGCGGCCATTCGGGCGCGCTCGCCGCCCTGACGCTGGCGGCGGGCGGGGCCAGCGACGGTTCATTCAGGTGGATCGGTGTG
>DATMRM010000450.1:0-5258 GCA_035566155.1 Steroidobacteraceae bacterium
TGCTGGGTACCTTCCTGGTGCGTTCCGGCGTACTGGTCTCGGTGCATTCGTTCGCGGCCGATCCGTCGCGCGGTATCTTCATTCTCGCATTCCTGATCGCGATGATCGGCGGGGCACTGGTCCTGTACGCCTGGCGCGCACCCCTCATGAAGTCCAACGCCGGTTTCGATTTCATCTCGCGTGAATCGTTTCTGCTGTTCAACAACATCCTGCTCGCGATCGCCTGCGCAGTGGTGTTCGGCGGAACGCTGGCGCCGCTGATAGCGGAGACGCTCAAGCTCGGGACGCTGTCGGTCGGGCCGCCGTACTTCAATCCGAGTTTCCTGGTGCCGGTGGTGCCGATGCTCGCGCTGGTCGCGCTCGGCATGCACGCGCGCTGGCGGCGCGGTGGGCTGGGAACGGCCCGGCGTGCGGTGGCGTATGCACTGGGCGTTGCCGTGGTGCTCGGATTGTCGCTGAGCCTGGGCGTCTACACGCATCCGCTGTTGTTGACGCCGGTGGGCGCGATCGTTGGCTGCTGGATCATCCTGGCCGCGCTCATCGATCCGATCGAGCGGCTACGCCAGCGCCAGAGGATCCCGTCGAGCGTGCTCGGCATGTCGATCGCGCACATCGGGCTCGGTGTGTTCGCGCTGGGTATCACGTTCGTGCAGTCCAACACCATCGAGCGTGATATCGCGCTCAAACCGGGTCAGTCCACGCAGCTCGGTGACTATCTGTTCCGCTATCAGGGCGGAAACATCATCGACGGCCCGAACTACGAAGGCTATCGCGGCCGCGTGGATGTGGAACGCGATGGCAAGCCGGTCACCGTGCTCTATCCGGAGAAGCGCCGCTACTGGGTGCAAGGCACGGTGCAGACCACCGCTGCGATTGCACCCGGGTTGAACCGCGATCTGCTCGCATCGCTCGGCGATGACGTCGGCGCGGGCGCCTGGAGTCTGCGCCTGCAGTATCGTCCGCTCATCCGGCTGGTGTGGATCGGCGCGCTGATCATGGCGATCGGCGGCGTGGTGGCGGTCGTCGGCCGGCGCGAGCGCGCGGCCTCGCCGCTGCGCGAATCGTTGCCTGCGGGTACGCAGGGCGAGGGCGCATGACCCGATTCCTGTTGCCGCTCGGGGCGTTCGCACTGCTGGTGGTCGTGCTGATCGTGGGCTTGAGGCATGCGCCTGAGAAGAACATCATTCCGTCACCGCTGATCGGGAAGAGCGCGCCGCAGTTCGCTCTGCAGAACCTGTCGGATGGGCACAGTCCGGTCAGCGCCGCTTTGCTGCGCGGGCACTGGTCTCTGGTCAATGTCTGGGGGACTTGGTGCCCGGAATGCCGCGCCGAGCATGAGGCGTTGCTGCAGATCAAACGCGAGGGTCAGGTGCCGATCATCGGCATCGACTGGAAAGATGCCGATGATGAAGCGCAGGCCTGGTTGTCGCAGCTCGGCAATCCGTACTCTACCGTTGGGACGGATCATGACGGTCGCGTCGCGATCGACTGGGGTGTCTACGCGGCACCGGAGAGCTTCCTGATCAACCCCGACGGCGTCGTGGTCTACAAGGTCATCGGCGCGATGACGGCCGAGATCTGGCATCAGAAATGTCTGCCGCTGATTCAGGCGCGCAGCATGCCGGCGACGCAGGCAGGGTCCGGTTCATGAGGGGCGTGCGACTGGCGTATGCGCTGCTTGGTATGAGCACGTTGCTTGCCGCGCTGCCTGCGATGGCCGTGGACAACGTGCCGCCGCTGCCCACGCCGCAGCTGCAGCAGCGCTACTACCAGCTCACCCACGAGCTGCGCTGCATGCAGTGTCAGAACGAGGCGCTCGCCGACTCGCCGGTGGGGCTCGCTGCCGATCTACGCCTGCAGGTGCGTGAGCTGCTGATCGCAGGTCAGACCGATGAACAGATCCGCCAGCACATGGTGGATCGATACAGCGAATTCATTCTCTTTCGGCCGCGCATGAACTGGCGTAACGCCTGGCTCTGGGGCGCACCGGGCGTGTTGATGCTGGTTGGAGTCGTGGTTGCCTGGCGGGTGATCCGCTCGCGCTCGCAACTGGTGGATAGCGAGGAAGCCGACCCCAACGCCGAGTCCCTGAATTCATGAGTCTGTTCGTGATCCTCGCAATCCTGCTGGCGCTGCTGGCGGCGCTGGCCGTGGCCTGGCCGCTGCTGCGGCCGCGCCCCTCGCTGCCGTCCGCCCCCATTGCCACGATGGTGACGGTACTGGTGGTGCTGGCCGGCAGTGCGCTGGTCTACAGCAGACTCGGCTCGCCGGCGAGCGCGCGCGAGCTGCCCAATGCGGATGACACGCACTCGATCTCGGCGCTGGCGCGTCACGTTGAAAGTCAGCCCGAGGATCAGGCTGGCTGGATGGCGCTGGGCGCGGCCTACGGCAGCGTCGGGCAGTTTCCGCTGGCAATTCGCGCTTATCAGCGTGCCAACCGACTGAACGACGGCGGCGACGCCAACGCGCTGCTGGGCATCGGTGAGGCGATGGTTCTAAGTGGCGATGCCTCGCTGGGAGAGAAAGCGCCGGAATATATCGAGCGCGCGCTGCAGATCAATCCGCGCTCGCCGAAGGCGTTGTTCTACGGCGCGGTGATCGCCTATCACCAGGAGCGCCTGCCGATCGCCCGCGAGCGCTTCGAGGCACTGCTGGCGCTGTCGCCGCCGCAGAATGTGCGCGTCGCGGTACTCAAAGAGATCGATGACATTGATGCACGCCTGCACCCGAAGATCGATGAATCCACGGCCATCCATCTGCGCGTGACGCTGGCGGCCGAGCTTGCCTCCAAGGTGCCCCCCAACGCGTTACTGTTCGTATTCGTGCCGTCCCCCAACGGCGGGCCGCCCCTGGCCGTGAAGCGCAATGCCGCGACGCTGCCGCAGGAGGTCGCGCTGTCAGCGGCCGATTCGATGATGGCCGGACGGGCGATCCAGGCCGGTCAGAAGGTATCGGTGGTTGCACGGATTTCAGCCTCCGGCAGCCCGTTGCCAGCCAAGGGCGATCTGTATGGCCAGATCGACTACGTGGTCGGGAAAAGCGGCGAGCGGGCGCTGCAGATTGATAAACTAAATCCATAATAAGCCACCCGGCCTCGTAAGCATGACAGACGGAGTTTTGCAAAGGCGACTGCGCGCCGGTGAGTTTGCGGTCACCTCGGAAATCACTCCGGCGCTGTCGGCCGATCCGCAGACCCTGCTCGAGAAGGCACTGCCCATGCGCGGTCTGGCCGACGCGGTCAATATCACCGATGGTGCCAGCGCCCGCGCCCATCTGGATCCTCTGACCGCCGCCGGTATCCTGGTGGCCAACGGGGTCGAGCCGGTGCTGCAGCTGACCTGTCGCGATCGCAATCGCATCGCACTGCAGAGCATGCTGGTTGGAGCGGCAGCGCTCGGTGTGCGCAATCTGCTCGCGCTCAAGGGGGATGATCCGAAAGCCGGCGATCAGCCCGATGCCAGGCCGGTGTTCGATCTGGATTCGAACGCGCTGATCGTCACTGCGCGTACGATTCGCGACCAGGGGCGGTTGCCGCATGGGCGCGTGGTCGGGGGCAGTGCGGCCTTCTTCATTGGTGCGGCGGATGCGCCGATCGATCCGGCGCCGGGCTGGCGACCGGATTCACTGCTGGCCAAGGCACAGGCCGGAGCGCAGTTCATCCAGACACAGTTTTGCATGGACATCGGCGTGGTTCGCCGCTATCTGGCCCGGCTATGCGAGTTTGGAGTGCCGCAGCGCCTGCATATTCTGATCGGGTTGGCACCGCTGGCATCGGCGCGCTCGGCGCGCTGGATTCGCAGGCATCTCTTTGGCTCGATCATTCCGGATGCACTGATCGCGCGGCTCGAGAGCGCGAGCGATGAGCGACTGGAGGGCCAGCGCATTTGCCTGGAGCTCATGCAGCAGCTGCGCCAGGTGCCGGGAGTGGCCGGGGTGCACCTGATGGCGCCGCTGAATGAAACCAGTCTGCCAGCCGTCATCCAGCAGTTTCGCGACGGCGCGGCGCGCGGCTAGCGCGCCACGGCGCTGAAGATGCCTTTGGCGGCACCCTCGGCGATGCGACGCGCCTCGGCTCGCGCAACCCCGAGCGAGCGCAGCATGCCGGCCGCCATGTTGGCGGCGACCAGGAAAGGCGGCGTGCTGACGCGCTCTTCGAGCACGTGCCGCATTGAAATGACGACCGCCCCCATCACCAGCAGCAACGCCACCTCCAGATCCACCGAACTGAAGCGCCGCGAGGCCATGCCCTGCATCAGGTCGCGTTTGAGTTCCCGATTGATCGGCGCATCCGCCATGGTGGAGCCCGAATTCAGCCGCCACAGCACCCTGGCGCTGTCGCGATGTTCGATCGCGAAGCGCAGATAGACGCACAGTCCTCGCGCCACTCGCAGCGGCGGATCGCCTACCCCCGCGTTGGCGAGTGCGACCGCCTGTTCCACCTGGCGCCGCACCGCGCCGCCGATCTCGCGCGCGAACACGTCCTTGTCGCTGAAGTGATTGTAGAAGCTTCCCTTGGCAACGTCCGCAGCCGCGACGATCTCATCGACACTGATGCCGTCGATATCGCGCGTCGCCAGCAGCGCGCGGCCGGCGCTCAGCAGTGCGGCGCGCGTACGTACCCGGCGCCGGTCGGTTCGGCGGGCCGCGGGCGCGAAGTGCTGCGATGCGCGTTCTACTTTCATGTCAGGCCGTATTTGACTATGTAGTTTAAAAATGACTAAATAGTCAATAACATTGTTACCGGGGATCCGCATGCAACGCAGCGTGACCGTAGCGGTGAGCACCCATGGCGACGTGGCGCTCATCACGGTCAACAATCCTCCGGTCAACACGATCAACGCCGCGGTACGCGCCGATCTGGCCGCGGTGCTCACCCAGCCTTCGGTGCGCAACGCCCGGGCGCTACTGCTGTGCTGCGACGGCCGCACGTTTTTCTCCGGCGCTGACATCGGGGAATTCAGCGGCCCACCGAAGGAGGCGGAGTATCGTGCGTTGTTCGCGACGCTCGAGGGCATGCCGGTGCCGGTGGTGGCTGCGATGCACGGCACCGCGCTGGGAGGCGGCCTCGAGATCGCGCTCGCCTGTCACTATCGCGTCGCCGCTCCCGACGCACGCTTCGGATTTCCGGAAGTGACCCTCGGCATCATTCCCGGGGCGGGCGGCACGCAACGCATGCCGAGGCTGATCGGGGCGGCCGGCGCGCTTGAACTGATCCTGTCGGCCAAGCCGATGGGGGTGCCCGAGGCGATGCAGCTGGG
>DATMRM010000451.1:0-10121 GCA_035566155.1 Steroidobacteraceae bacterium
CCCAAACGGCGCTACGCGCGCCGATCCGTGTGATCACAATCTGCTGTACCTGCGGTCCGGTTGCCGTCATCGTGCGCGCCGCACGCCGCACCGCAGGCATCGCTTCGATCTCCCAGCGCGTCACGGACGGGTAGGCGAGACTCAGCCTGGCGTGCAGGGCTTGCTCGACACGGGCCTGCGCATCGGGGACTACCGCCGCCGCAGGCACTGCGTGCAGCCCCGCTGCGATCATCAAAAGCCACGGCACCGGCTGAATCTTCATGCGACTACGAACGCACCAGTCCGTTGGTGATCGACCAGAGCTGATCGGCGGTCTGCACCATCTTGCTGTTGAGCTCGAAGCCGCGCTGAGCCAGCATCAGCGACACCATCTCCTGCGTCATCTGTACGTTCGACGCTTCGAGAAATCCCTGACGCAGCAGACCGAAACCGGCGGACCCTGGCGCGCCAGTCTGTGGATTGCCTGCGGCGGGCGGCGCGCTGTATTGATTGTTGCCGACAATGGTCAGCGCGGCGGGATTGGCGAAATTGACCAAGCCGATTCGTCCCAGCAGCACCGGCGTCGTCGAACTACCCACCAGCGCCGTCACCTGCCCGGTGGGCGAGATCGCGATGCTTTGTGCGTCCGGCGGGATCTGAATCTGTGGGGACAGCGGCGTGCCGTCGGCGATCGCGAGCATGCCATCCGGATTGACCTGCAGCGAGCCGGCGCGCGAACACGCCAGCGTGCCATCCGCGCGCAGTACTTCGAGGAAACCGGATCCGTCGATTGCCAGATCCAGCGGCTGGTTGGTGGTCTGAAGCGGCCCCGCCAGGGTAGACAGGCTGGTCTGCGCCACCGAGCCCGCGCCCGGGACAGTCGCCGGCGCGCTGGCAACGCCGCTTGGATCCAGCGCGCTGATGGCCAGCTGCGCACTGACTTCGGAAAACGAGACGACGCCGCGCCGGAAACCGACCGTATTCAGATTGGCCAGATTGTTGGCAATCGTGTCCACGTCGCTCTCATGTGCCACCATGCCGGTGGCGCCGATATAAAGTGAATCAAACATGTTCTTCTCCTAGATCTTTCCCAGATCACTCAAAGCGCGATCGAGCATTTCGTCATAGGTACGCACGAAGCGCTGTCCGGCCTCGAAGTGACGTACCGCCTGAAGCAGATGCAGCATTTCATTCACCGGCGAGACGTTGGAGGTCTCGAGGAATCCCTGATGAACCTGGGCACTGGGGCTGGCGACCGGCGCGCCGCCCTGACTTGCGAACAACGCGTCGCCCATCGGCCGCACGCTCGCCTCCGGCGCCAGCTCTTCGAGCCGCAGGTGGCCGACCGTCTCGCTGCCGATCCGAACGGTCCCATCCAGATCAATCTTCGGCGTGCCCTCCGGCATTCGAATCGTGCCCTCGGTCCCGAGCACCGGATCACCATTGAAAGCACTGAGCACTCCGGTCGGGTCCACGTGAAAATCCCCGCGGCGCGTGAGCAGCTCGCCTTGCGCGGTACTCACAACAAAATAGGCATCGCCCTGAATCGCGAGGTCGAGCGATTCTCCGGTGCTCTTCAGCGTCCCTGGGCGGCTGTCGATTGCCGTCTGCACCTTCGGCAGCAGCAGTTGCGCCTGGGCCGAGTGCGCGAGACTGTCGAAGTCGGGCCTGCTCACCAGTATCTGGCGTCGGTAGGCCACGTTGTCGGCGCTGGAAACATTCTGCGCGATCACGCGCAGCGCCTCGGCGTCGGTGCGCATCGTGCTCGCAAGAATGCCCATCACATTCGCCATCAGTCTTTCTCCTGCGTGAACGGTTCCGGCGGATTGGGCTGTGAGGCCTCATCGACCCCCAGCACATGGATCAACAGCGAAGCCATGACCCTCATCAGGTCAGGTTCGACCGGCTGATCCGCGGCCACTCGATACAGTCGCTCGAGCTGCCTGGGGTCGTGAGGCGCTGACAGCAACTGCGGGTGCTGCGTACTCATAGCAGCTGATCCATGTCGCCCTCGCGCAGGGCCAGTTCCATGGCCTCACTGGCGGCGCCACCCGGTTGGGGATCTACACGATAGAGCACCGAATCCACCTGCCAGCCCAGGCGCATGGCGAGCTCGCGGACTTCGCCGGCGTGTTGCGCCAGGATTTCGGTGGCACGCGTTGAATGCCCGGCGATCTGAAGGATCAGGCGCTTGCCCTGGGCCTGAGCACTCACCTGGATGCGGCCCAGGGACGGGGTCGTCAGCGCCATCAGCAAACGGCGCGAGGCGGGCTGCTCGCAACGCGCGTCATCGTGCCGGATGGCGACGAACTGCAGCTCCAGGAGCTGTCCGGACACGAGCACCGGAAAAGTGCCGAAGTGACGCGCAACCGCAGGCCGATCCGAAACATTCAATAGCTGCATTGCAAGCTCGGCGACGTGATCACCCGACGCATCGCTCCACCGATCGCCCGGTGCGCCTGAGTCCGACGGCGCACCGGCGGTAGCGACCTCCGGCGCTGCCACCGACATCTGCGTCAACTGGCCGGTCGCCTCGCCATTGATCACCCGATCCATGCGTCCGACCACCGCCTCGAGTGCGGCTTGCGCCGGCGCGGCACTCGCACCCGTCAGCGCGGTCAGATTGAGCGCCGTGGCAGCATCACTCGCGAGCCGCCTCAGGGGCTGACGGGTCTGCGCCAGATACAACGCTTCCAGTGCGTTGCGAGTCAGCGGCACGTCGATCGACGCCAGATAAAGACCCGCCAGCAGCATCGCGGGCTGCTCTTTGGCGCGACTCACCGCGGTGATCAGCTGCGCCTGATCGCGTTCACCGAGTGTCAACCGATATTGAGCGCTCAGTGTCCTGACCTGTGCGGCAATGCTGTCGCTGGAGCCCGGCGCCATGGCGCTTGCAACGAGGGGCGCACTCGCTTCGAGCTCTGACAGTCCGGCGGCGCCGGGGTCCGATCCGCTCACCACAATGCTCGCGTCATGGGTCCCGTCCACGAGCTTGAGCTCCAGGCGCGCGCCGACCGCCACCACGACGGCGCGTACGTTCGCTCCGGCGCTCAGCGCAACGGCGCTTTCAACGAACTGCGACGGGCCACCGGCGATCTGCGCCAGGTAGAACGGCGGATGCAGCGGTTGCTGCACCTTGACGCTGACCGCCTGTCCGATCTCCCACCGCGGCGATAGCTCGCGCATCAATGGCAACGGCCGCGATTGCGTCGGAGAGTGCCCGGAGGCATGACTGGCAATATGGGGCACGCTCATACTTTCACCGTGCCAAATGCCCGAAGGTTCAGCTGGGTTGGGACCTCATTGAGCGAGAGCACCGCCAGCTGGGGCACCAGTCGTTCGGTCAGGCGTCGTACATGCCGACGCAAGGTCGGCGCACACAGCAGCACGGGTCGCAGGTTCCCGCGCGCCATGCGCTCGACCTCTTCCGACAGCTTGCGCAGAACCTGCTCCGCCATGCGCGGCTCGACGATGAGCGTCGGCTTGTCATCCACCTGACGAACGGCTGCCGCCAGCGACTGTTCGACAGCAGGATCGAAGGTCAGGACTTGGAGTTCGCCGTGTGAATCGACCAGTTGTTGACAGATCATCCGTCCGAGGCGCTCGCGCACCAACTCGGTCAGCGAGTCTGCCTCCTTGACCTTCGAGCCGTGATCGGTGAGTACCTCGAGGATCGCGTCGATATTGCGGATGGGGACGCGTTCCCTGACCAGGCCCTGCAACACCCGCTGCACATCCCCCAACGAGAGCACCTTGGGAATCAGCTCATCGATCAGGCTGGATTGCTGCTCGCGTACCCGCGCGATCAGCCGCTCGGTCTCAGCTCGGGTGATGAGGTTGTGCGCGTTTTGCTTGAGCACCTCGGCGACGTGGGTCATGAAAACCGTCAAGGCATCGACGACCGTATAGCCAGCGGCGCGCGCCGCCACCCGCTGATGCTCCTCGATCCATACGGCAGGCAGCCGATAGGCCGGATCCAACGCGACCTGACCTTCAAGCGGTGGCCGCGTGCCACCGGGGTTGATCGCGAGCAGCCGCTCGGGAACGACCTCACCCTCGGCCACCCTCGCCCCAAAGACGCAGACTTCATAGCGATTGGAGGTTTGACGCCGCTCGTCACGCACTCGAACCAGCGGCAACACCACACCCATGTCCGCCGCGTACTGTTTGCGAATTCCGGTAAGCTTGTCAGCGAGGATGCGGCCCTCCTCTCCCACCAGCGACATCAATGTCGTGCTGATGACGATCTCCACCGGATCCACTTTGAGGGTTTTGTACAGATCTTCGGCCTTGTCGGCGGCGCTACTCGGCGGCGGCGGCTGAGCCACGGCGGCACTCTTGCCATGCCGGCGCGCAACCCAGAAAAGAATTGCCATCAGCGTCCCGAGTACGAGCGTCGGCACGACGGGGATTCCCGGCAGCAGTCCCAGCGCCAACAACACCACCGCGACAATCGCGATGGTGCGCGGATGACCCAGAATCTGACGTGAGACTTCCGCACCCAGGCGCGCATCGGAGGCGGCTCGCGTGACGATGATGCCGGTCCCGGTCGCAATCACGAGCGCCGGGATCTGTGTCACGATGCCATCGCCCACGGTCAGCAGCGTATAGGTCTGCAGCGACTCGGACCAGCTCATGCCATTTTGCGCCACGCCAATCGCAAGCCCGCCGATGATATCCACCAGAATGATCAGAATGCCGGCGATCGCATCCCCTTTGACGAAGCGGCTGGCTCCGTCCATTGCGCCATAGAAATTCGCCTCGCGCTCGACCCCTCGACGCCGTTCACGCGCTTCGGTTTGGTCGATGAGACCCATGTTCAGGTCGGCATCGATGCTCATCTGCTTGCCGGGCATCGCGTCCAGTGTGAATCTGGCGGCGACTTCGGCGACTCGCTGTGCACCGTTGGTGACGACCACGTACTGCACGACGATCAGCACGATGAACACAATCAGTCCGATGACGTAGTTGCCGCCCACAGCGTAGCGACCGACCGCGGCGATCACATGGCCGGCATTGGCCTGCGACAGGATCAAACGCGTCGCCGCCACATTCAGTCCCAACCGAAACAGCGTCGCCACCAGCAGCAGTGAGGGGAACGTGGAGAACTCGAGCGGCCGGGCCGTGTAGAACGTCAGCAGCAGAATCAACAAGGCGCCGGCGAAGTTGGTGATGAGCAGGAAGTCCAGCAGCCATGGTGGGATAGGCGCAAACAGTACAAGTAGAACTCCGCCGAGCATTAGCGCCAGCACCAGCTCACTTTGCTCGGCGAACACCTGGCGCAACCAGCCCATCATGTGTGCACCTCATAGCGTGCGGTGCGTCTGCGCTCGGCGGCGAGGTCGGCGTACAGCCGCGCCACGTCCTGGTAGGTATCGGATGGGATCGGTTGATCGATGCGGCCGTACCGAAACAGGCGGCGCGCGAGCGGTGGCTGCTGTCGGACCGGGACCGAGTGGCGCCAGGCCAGCGCTTTCATCTGCACCAGCCACAGCCCGGTTCCTTTGGCGATCACGCACGGCGCCGTCATCTCGCCGCGCACATAGCACAGCGCCACTCCCACATGATCCGGATTGGTGATCAGCACATCCGCATCCGGCAGACGGCCCAGCGCACGCGACTGCTTCAGATTCTCCCGTTGCAGTTCGCGCAAGCGGCTCCTGATTTGTGGATCACCCTCGCGCCGTTTGATCTCTTCCTTGACTTCACGACGGCTCATCATCATCTGTTGACGATAGCGCCATCGCACAAAGGCCCAATCTATGAGTCCTATGATCAGCAATACCGCGGCGAAGCGAACCAGCAGCGCTACGCTATGCCTGCCAATAAACTCCAGGACTCCGGCCGGCGTGCTTTGTCCTGGTTCTGTCGCCTGCGGCCACAGCGCCCGGAAGAACCCGTAGGCCACTCCAGAGAGCAGACCGAGCTTCAGAAGGCTCTTGAACGTCTCGAAGATGATCCGCTTGCTGAAGAGACGTCGAAAGCCGCTGATCGGATTGATGCGCGCAAAGCGCGGCATGACGGGCGCGAAGCTGAACACCGGCCCGGATTGCAGAATATTTCCCAGGATGGCCAGTGCCATACCGACCAGGCCGAATGGAACCACGACCTGCAGCAGATCACGGCCTAGTAGCACCAGTGGCACGAGCAGCTCAGAGCTGCCGCTTGCCGAGGACAGCCACTCCACGCTCGTGCGTTGAAGGTGCCCCCACGAGGCCGCTCCCCACCCCACCAACATGGCGACCATGGCTGCCAGCAATGCAAATGTAGTGAAGTCACCGCTGCGCTGGATCTCGCCGCGGTCTCTGGATTCCTCCAGTTTGAACGGGGTGGCTTGTTCCGTTCTTTCCTGTTCCTGTTGCTGCATCTAGGCGCCGACCGCAATACGGCTCCAGTAGTTGAAGGTCGCGCGGAACAAGGCATTGAACACCGGCAGCGACAGCCGGATCGACCCGATCAGAACGATGAGACCGAGCATGATCTTGATCGCAAAGCCCATGACAAAGATATTCAGCTGCGGCATGCTGCGCGCGAATACCGCCATGGCGATGTCCGCCATGAGTAGCATGCACATGGTTGGCGCCGCCAGCGCCAGCGCAAAGCTGAACATCAGGCCAGACTGCAGCAGCAGCGCTCCCGCATTCATCGCGCTCAACGAGGAGCCTGGCGGATAGCTCTTGATCGACAGCGCGAGCGCGCGAATGATCTGATGATGGCCGTCAATGGCCAGAAAGATGCTGATGGCAGCCATTCCGAGCACCGTACCCAGCAACGGCGAAACATCACGCGTTGCCGGATTGAAGATGCTGGCGATACCAAATCCCATCTGTGTGTCGAGCACGCGCCCGGCCACTTGCGTTGCCGCATAGGCCGCCAGAAATCCGAGCGCCAGTGCGGCCCCAATGAGTGCCTCGCCGACACCGGCCACGAGCAGCTGCCCCATTGTTTCAATCTGCGGCGCCGCGAAGCCGCCGACCGAGACCATCAGTCCCGCCAGCATCGACGCCACGAGTACCCGCACCGCTCCGGGCACTTGAGTCGGACCGAATACCGCCGTCAGCGCGGTCGCGGTCGCGACGCGTATCGAAAGCAGTGCGGTCGCAACGAGCCAACCCAGATTGAACGAGACTGTCACAGGTTTCGTGGCTAGAAGTAGTTGGGAATGTTATTGATGAGCGTCGAGGCGTATTCGGTCAGGACCTTCAGCATCCAACCACCCATGACCAGCAGTACCGCGCCGGCCGCGATCAGTTTCGGAACGAACGTCAGCGAGGACTCCTGGATCTGCGTCACTCCCTGCAGCACGCTGGTTACCAGTCCAACGAGAGTCGTCACACCAATCAATGGGCCAATGAGGAGCGCGGCCGTCTTCAGCAGTTGCGAGATCAAACCCACGATGAAATCCGGGCTCATATCACCGACCACGACCGATCCCCTGGCGTGAGACGCCTAGTCTTCGTTTCAATGCAACGACAAGAATTTGCAAGCCTCGCCATCGCGGTGCTTCTCATCGCACCTGAATTAGACGGCGACCCGAACCCTCAACTGTACGACACAGCAATCCTTAGCTGTCAGACCCTGACTCCTGGTTTCTGATGTTATTTCTTTGTCATCTGTCCTATCGATCTCGTGACATCAGATTTATCACATTTGAATGCAATCCGGCAATCGCGAACCGCTGCCTGGGGATCATTAATGCGACCGACGGCTTATCGATGCCTCGAAGCCGACGCGACGGCAAGCGCTACTGTTAAGTCCGAGTGGCGCGGAACCTACAGAATGTGCACCGATACGCCGCCGCGCGGGATGCGCGATACGGCACAGTCCGGGCGTCGAGCGTCACATGCTCTCGGCCAGTCGTCGCAGCCGTGCCTGCATATCGTCGCGCGGCAGATGAACGCTGTGCCCGTGCCCAGGCAACACCCAGCTGAATGCATAGTTCGTCAGCTGGGAGAGCGACTTCCTGAGTTCAGCCCACGAGTACCAGCACACCTCGCGGAAGGCGGCCAGATCGTGCGTGGCATGACTCCACGCCAATGAATCGCCCGTGAACAGATACTCGTCCTGCCACAGATAGGCGACGCTGCCGCGTGTGTGTCCGGGCACCGCGATCGCGATCAGATCCGCACCGAGGGAGGTTGCCTCGTATCCGCGCAGCAGGTTCGTGGCGTACGGTGCGGCCGCTGCATCCTCTTCGTGAATCCACACCCGCGCACCGAACTCCTGCGCGTAACGCCCGGCGTCTGCCACATCATCGCGATGCGTCAGCAGCACCTCCGCCAGTCCGCCCCACTCCCGAATCGCGTCCACCAGAGGCCGGGTGAAGCGCGGCGAGTCGATCAGAACGTTGCCGGCCGCACGCCGCGCCAGATAGGAGTGCGCGCCGAATGAGGAACGGGCGTTATACCCGCAGCGATACACGCCGGGCGCGAGCGGCTGAGGAAACAGATGCGGTGGCTGGGGGTGTTCGCCCGCAGCCGTACCGATGGAGGCGGTCGGACACAACAGCGCCGCGCGCCAGGCGGCGGCCTCCTCTTCCGGCGTTGCGGGTTGCCGCGCAAACACCGATTTGCCACCGCGATGAATGATCAACCCCGGTGCGACTTCCCGCGCCGCGGCGCAGTCGATGCAACGGTTGTCGACGTACCAGTCGCCGGAGGCCGAATCCGGATTGCGTTGCGCGCGGTGTGGCATAGGATTTCGCTATTTTAAACCGCCAAGCCATCCGCGGGCACTCACAGAGCGTAGAACCAGAAGTGCAGCGCAGGTCTTACTCTGCATGTCATCAGGCATCCAACGACTCTCCCAGAGCGGCGCAGTGGCCGCACTGTTGACGCTGGGCGGCTGCGGCGCTGATTCGATGAACATGAATATGGACATGCCCGCGGCCTCCAGCACGAGCAGTTCCACCTCCATGACACTGATGGCGACGTTCGATTCGATCCAGGCCAATGTTTTTACGCCGATTTGCGCCAGTTGCCACGGCGGCGCCAATCCGGCGGCCAATCTCGCCCTTGACGCGATGCACAGCTACAACGACCTGGTCAACGTCCCGAGCAGCGAGCAGCCCACGATCGTCCGCGTCAAGCCGTTCGATCCGAACAACAGCTACCTGATCATTCATCTGCAGAAACAAGGCGATGGCGCGCCATCCGTCGACGTCCCGGTCATCGCACAGTGGATCTCGGACGGTGCGATGCCAGGCATGTCGATGATGGGCGGCGGCATGGGAATGAGCATGCAGGCCAGCGCCCATTTTCAGGTATCCGCGACGCAGCCCAACTCCGGCGACGTCATGACAGCGCCTCCGCCACGGGTGATCATCGGATTCACGCAGGAACTGGATGCAAGCAGCGTGAACCCGGGTTCGGTCAGACTCGAGCGCGTGGATCCGGTGCCGGAGAGCTCCGGCTCGATGACGACCGTTCCGACGGTGATGTCGGTGACGCCGGGCAACGCCCGGGCCCTGATACTCACGCCCTCCTCGGCACTGTCACCTGGCAACTATCAGGTGGTGCTGGAATCCTCCGTCGGCAGTGACCTGCGTTCACAGTTGGGCGCGGCACTGAGCGCACCGGCCCCTCAGAGCAGCGGCCTGCGCGTGGTCGCACGCTTCAGCGTCGCGCCTCCCGCCGCCGCCGAGTAATACCCCTCTACCCCCCGCCGCAGGTGTCCCGCGATGGCCCAGTGCCGTCGCGGCGCGCCTGCTTTCCCGGCCGCCTTTCTATCACGGTTGCACTTTCGCACATCGTCATAGTAGCATCACCTACATCTGTAGTAGGTACTACTATGACCGACCCAAAGCTCACGAAACTGGAATTGCAGGTGATGGAAGCGCTCTGGAGCGGCAGCCCGCGCTCGATCCGCAACATTCAGCAGACCTTTCCGGCCCGCAAGCGCCCCGCCTACACGACGATCCAGACCATCGTCTACCGCCTGGAGGGCAAGAAAGCCGTGCGACGCGTGCGCAAGGTCGGGAATTTCCACGTATTTGAGGCGGCAGTGACGCGCGACATCGCCCAGGGTCGGCTCATCGACGAGCTGCTGGCGCTGTTTGGCGGGCGCAGCCAGCCGGTCATGGCCCGGCTCATCGAATCCGGAAAGCTCACGCTCGCTGATATCAAAGAGGCGGAAAAAACCCT
>DATMRM010000452.1:0-6137 GCA_035566155.1 Steroidobacteraceae bacterium
CACTAGCGCTCGATGAAAGTCCTGATCGTAGGTGGCGGCGGCCGCGAGCACGCACTGGCCTGGAAGTGCGCGCAGTCGTCGCGAGTCGACGAAGTCATCGTCGCTCCGGGCAACGCCGGTACGCAGTGCGAACCGCGGGTACGCAATGTAGACATAGCGGCTTGCGACACCGCGCGACTGATTGAACTGGCGCAGCGCGAGGCGGTGCAACTGACCATTGTCGGGCCGGAGGCACCACTGGTCGCTGGCATCGTCGACGCGTTCCAGGCACAGGGGCTGCGCTGCTTCGGACCCAGTGAACACGCCGCGCGGCTCGAAGGCTCGAAAGCCTTTGCCAAGGATTTCCTGCAACGCCACGGCATACCGACCGCGGCCTATCGCAGCTTCACGCAGAACAACTACGACCCTGCCTGGCTACGAGCGCAGCACGCGCCGATCGTCATCAAGGCCAGCGGACTGGCCTCGGGCAAGGGCGTCATCATCGCGCAGACGCTGGATGAGGCCGAAGCCCACGTGCAGGCCATGTTCCACGGTCGCTTCGGTGAATCGGGCGCCGAGGTCGTCGTTGAAGAATTCATGCACGGTGAAGAAGCCAGTTTCATCGTGATGGCCGATGGCGAGCATGTGCTGCCGCTGGCCAGCTCGCAGGATCACAAACGCCTTTATGACGGGGACCTGGGACCGAACACCGGCGGCATGGGAGCCTATTCGCCGGCACCGGTGGTCACGCGTGCAATCCACGCGCGCGTCATGCGCGAGGTGATCGGACCCGCGATCCGCGGCCTGAAGCAGGAAGGCAATCCGTTCACCGGCTTCCTGTACGCAGGGCTGATGATCGGCCAGGATGGTACGGTACGGGTGGTCGAGTTCAACTGTCGGCTGGGCGATCCGGAGACGCAGCCGATCCTGGCGCGACTGCGCAGCGATCTGCCTGCGCTGTGCGAGGCAGCGCTCGACGGCAGGCTCGATAGCATGCAGGCAAAGTGGGATCCCCGCCCGGCGCTGGGCGTGGTACTGGCGGCGGCGGGTTATCCGGAGAAGGTTCGCGGCGGCGACGCCATCCAGGGGCTGGAGGCCGCGACCCGGTGCGCCGGCAAAATGTTTCACGGCGGCACCCGCCGCGTCGAAGGCGACTTCGTCACCAGTGGCGGGCGGGTGCTGTGTGCGGTCGGCCTGGGTAAGCGGGTCAGCGAAGCCCAGCGCAACGCCTATGCGCTGGTGGACTGCATCCGCTACGAGGGCATGCAGTACCGGCGCGACATCGGCGCGCGCGCGATCGCTCGCGAACAGGATTCGTGAAACCAGTCGCGTTCGCCGCGTTTCAGCAACGCGGATTTCGCATGTTCTTCGTCGGCAACGCCACCACGATGATGGCCGACAACGTGGAACACGTCATCAGCTACTGGGTGATGTTCCAGAAGTTTCACTCGCCCGAACTGGGCGGCTTCGCGGTGATTTCGCATTGGGTGCCGTTCCTGTTGTTCTCCGGTTACTCCGGTGCCCTCGCCGCTCGACTCGATCCACGTCGCATGATCCAGCTGGGAATCCTGCTATTCATGTCGGTATCGCTGTGCTGGGGCGTGTTGATTGCGACCGGCACGCTGCAGATCTGGCACGCCGCGGTGCTGCTGAGCATCCACGGCTGCGCGGGGGTACTGTGGGGTCCTCCCTCGCAGCTGCTGATCCATGACATCGTCGGCAAGCAGGCGCTTCCCAGCGCCGTACGCCTGACCGCGACTTCACGCTACGTCGGCATGCTGCTGGGGCCTGCGGTTGGCAACGCTCTGATGTTGCTGCTCGGTCCATCGCACGGCATTTTCGCCAACGCGGCCATTTATCTTCCGATGTTGCTGTGGCTGTGGCGTGCACCGTACGGTCCGCGCTTTCGGCGCGGCGATGCTCCGCGCTTAGGCGTAGGCGGGCTGGCCGATGCGATCGCCACGCTGCGAAGTATTCGCGGCAACAACACCATTCTGTCGATGACGATGCTGGCCGGCGCGGTATCGTTCTTTGTCGGCAACGCCTATCAGGCGCAGATGCCGAACTTTGCGACCGATTTAGGCCACGGCGATGCCGGCGTTTCCTATGCCGCCCTGACCGCGGCGGACGCAGCAGGTGCGCTGGGAGGGGCGATCATGCTGGAAGCGCGCGGCCTGCTCGCGCCGCGCGTGGGGACCGCGTTCATCTTGAGCATGCTGTGGTGTATCGCGCTGAGCGGTTTCGCGCTCACGCATTCCTACCCGCTGGCCCTGGGCTTGCTGTTTTGCGCCGGGTTCCTCGAGCTTGCGATGAGCGCCATGACTCAGGCGCTGGTACAGCTGAACGCGCCGCCGCAATTGCGCGGTCACGTGATCGGCGTGTACGCGATGGCTGCCTCAGGACTGCGCTTCGTGAGCGGCATGACGGTGGGCCTGCTGGGTGGGCTGTTGGGTGTGCACGCCTCGCTGTCGAGCGCGGCCGGTGCGCTGTTGGTTGTCATCGCGCTGCTGTTCATTTGGCAGCGCGTCCGCGAAGTCCGTGAAGTCTAAAGGCTAGAAACTCGCCCGCAGGAATGCTTCCGGACCGACGAGCTTGAGGCGTACCAAGCCCGCCGGATTGGAGTGATTGAGATTCAGGCCGATTTCCTGGTATTCGAAGCCGAGGCCCGCGGCCAGATTGCGTCGCCAACGGTATTGCAGGTCGCCGTGGTAGTCCTCCCACAGACCGCCTGCCGACTTGACCGCGATATGCAGGTACTGCGCCCGCGCATTCAGCGACCAGTGGCGATCGAACACAATCGTGCCGTCCAGAGCCGGTGTGGCAAATGGGCCGGCACCCGAAAACTTCGCGAAACGCGGGGTCGCCGCGACGTCGGCATCCGCTTCTGCCTCAAGTAACTGCACTCCGAGACCAGCGCCCAGCTCATACCAGCGGCCCTTCAGGAACGAGTAGGTATAGGTCAGATCGAACTCGCGATAGTCGAACTCGGACTGAACCGCCTCTCCCACGTTGAATGTGGTGTTGCCGAACTGCAGCTGCTGAGTCAGCTCGCGATCGCCGGCGCGGCGCAGGTCCAGGAAGTTCACCCGCAGGCGATTGCGGTCTTCCAGCCGGAAGACCAGCTCGACACGAAACTGGTCGGCTTTTTCGCTCAGACCCAGCAGCTGCTCGGCCGTAAAATTCGTGCCGACCCCGTTGTTGATGTTGGCGCTCGGATCGAACTGCGCGTGGGTCGTGACCTTGCCCAGAAAGTAGATCGCCCGGAACGCGAGATGATCGGTGATCGGGCTCGCCGCCTCAGGGGGCGGACTCAAATACTCCTGCGAGTGCGCTGAGACACCCACCGCGAGCATTGCCGCACCGAACCACCATGAACGCATGCTTGAGCCGACTCCTGCAACCTCAGAAGGATTTCAGCCTAAGGGCGCGACCGCTCACCGTGACGCACCACTCAGTTTGCGACGAGCCGCTCCTACCGTTTCATCGCCTCGAAGAACTCGGCGTTCGCTTTCGTATCCTTCATCTTGTCGAGCAGGAACTCGATGGCGGCCAGTTCGTCCATGGGGTGCAGCAGTTTGCGCAGGATCCACATCTTCGCCAGCTCACCCGGGTCGGTGATCAGCTCTTCCTTGCGCGTGCCTGAACGGTTGATATTGACCGCGGGAAATACACGTTTTTCGGAAATCCGGCGATCCAGGTGAATTTCGCTGTTGCCGGTACCTTTGAACTCTTCGTAGATGACATCGTCCATCTTCGAGCCAGTATCGATCAGCGCGGTGGCCAGGATCGTCAGACTCCCGCCCTCCTCGATGTTGCGCGCGGCGCCGAAGAAGCGTTTCGGTCGTTGCAGCGCATTGGCATCGACGCCGCCGGTGAGCACCTTGCCCGATGAGGGCACAACGGTGTTGTAAGCACGCGCCAGACGGGTGATCGAGTCGAGCAGGATGACCACATCCTTCTTGTGTTCGACCAGACGCTTGGCCTTCTCAATCACCATCTCCGCGACCTGCACGTGGCGCGCCGCCGGCTCGTCGAAGGTACTGGAAACCACTTCGCCTTTGACCGTGCGCTGCATCTCGGTCACTTCCTCCGGCCGCTCGTCGATGAGCAGCACGATCAGGTAGACCTCGGGATGATTGGCAGTGATCGAGGTGGCAATGTTCTGCAGCAGCATCGTCTTGCCGGCCTTCGGCGGCGAGACGATCAGGCCGCGCTGACCCTTGCCGATCGGGGCGACCAGGTCGATCGTGCGCGCGGTGAGGTCCTCGGTGCTGCCGTTGCCGCGCTCGAGTTTCATGCGGCGGGTCGGATGGAATGGGGTCAGGTTCTCGAACAGCACCTTGTTGCGCGAGCTGTCCGGAGAGTCGAAATTGATCTCGCCGACCTTCAGCAGCGCGAAATAACGCTCACCATCCTTCGGCGGTCGGATCAGTCCGGAAATCGTATCTCCGGTGCGCAGATTGAAGCGTCGGATCTGGCTCGGGCTCACATAGATGTCGTCCGGACCTGCCAGGTACGAACCATCCGCGGAACGCAGGAAGCCGAAGCCGTCCTGCAGAATCTCGAGCACGCCATCGCCGTAGATGTCCTCGCCATTGCGTGCGTGGGCCTTGAGAATCGAAAAGATGATGTCCTGCTTGCGCGAACGGGCCATCCCCTCGAGCGCCATCGACTCGGCCATCTTGACCAGCTCGTGAATCGGCTTGGCCTTGAGCTCGGTCAGGTTCATCGAGCGGCGCGAAGCGGCCAGATCGGCTGGACTGATTATCTCGGCATCATCTTCCCCGATCGGTTCCAGATCGGGCAGCATCTGATCGTCGGGACGGCCGTTACCGCGGTTGCCGTCGCGGTTTCCGTGGCGCGGGCCTTTGTTGTTGTTAGGTCGATTGCGACCCTGATTGCCGAGGTAGCCTCTCATACTTTACCGGTCGTACGCGCCGCGGGCGCAGGTGGAATGGTGCCGGTGGTACGCGCCGTGGGCGCGGCCGCAATGGTGCCGGTCGTGCGCGTAGCGTGTGCTGCCGGAATCGGCAGGTGCTGATCCAGGAAGGTCGCCAGCTGCGATTTCGACAGCGCACCCACCTTTTGCGCCTCGACCGTGCCGTCCTTGAACAGGATCAGGGTCGGAATGCCGCGAATGCCGTATTTCGGCGGGGTCTGCGGGTTCTCGTCAATGTTGAGCTTGGCGATCTTGAGCCGGTCTTTGTACTCGGTGGCGATCTCGTCCAGGATCGGCGCGATCATCTTGCATGGGCCACACCACTCAGCCCAAAAGTCCAGCAACACAGGCCTGTCGGCCTTGAGGACGTCCTGATCGAAGCTGCCGTCAGAAGTATGCACAATGTGCTCGTTACTCACGTAGTTGAGCCTCCGTTGAATGGGAGTTCTTTGAGATTGGGAACAGAAAAGATTTAAAAAGGTGGATTCTTAGCAAATAACCGAACTGAATTTGTCGCGGCAGAGCAGCTGTCGTGCCCCGGGAAGCCGTCTAACGGTTACACTTGGATCTGGGTTAGCCCTGAGATGCTTGCGTCAGGTTGGCTTGGCAGGTGCGGACAGAAGAGCCGCTGGTTGAGGTTATTTTTAGCCCTTTCGGGGGTACTTTGCAAGCCTTAGGTTACGACGTCGCCAATTACAAACAGCTTGAATGAGTGATCATCATCTCAGTTCCATGACCTTCGGTTCGCTGCCTCTGGCACCCGAACTGATGCAGGGCATCGTTGATGCCGGTTTCACCTATTGCACGCCTATCCAGGCACAAACGTTGCCGAGTGCACTGCAGGGCCGCGATATTGCCGGGCAGGCGCAGACCGGCACGGGCAAAACCGCGGCCTTTCTGGTTGCGCTGTATCAATCGCTATTGTCAAAGCCGCCAACCCCCACCCGCAGTCCGACCTCGGTTCGTGCGCTGATCGTCGCGCCCACGCGCGAGCTGGCGGTGCAAATCCACAAGGATGCGGCGCTTCTCGGCAAGCACACACCACTCAAACTCGCGGTGGTATTTGGCGGTACCGACTACGAGAAGCAGCGGCGCAGCTTGACGGACGGGGTCGATATCCTGGTCGGCACTCCCGGTCGCATCATCGACTATTTCAAGCAGGGCGTATTCGACCTGCGCCACGCCCATGTACTGGTACTCGATGAGGCCGATCGCATGT
>DATMRM010000453.1:0-6469 GCA_035566155.1 Steroidobacteraceae bacterium
TGAGCGCGAGCGCGGTCCCGACTACCGGGATCGTTGCGAGCCATCCCGGGAAGGCCGCTGCGGGTGTCAAGAGCGCGCTCGAGAGCCCGATGGCGATGACGCCCAACCAGCCGGCCAGGCCCCAGACGCTGGCGGGCGCTCCGGAGCGGCCGCGCGGGACGAGACTCGCGAGACCTCCAATTCCAAATTCCCAGGCGCGCGTATACAAGGCATAGAAGGCAACCGTGCGGCTGTGTACCGTCAGCCACACGCACGCGATCAGTGATACGACCGTGAGCAGCGCAAAAGCTGCGGCGAGTGTTGCGCGTGATTTTGCACGGCGCCACAGCAGCAGCATCAGCAGCGGCCAGAACAGATAGAACTGCTCCTCCACTGCGAGTGACCACATGTGTAACAGCGGATTCGTCCGCACATCAGCGGCGAAATAGTCGCGTGCCTGCTGCGCAAAGAAGACGTTGCCGAGGTACACGGCGGTGGCACGGGCGGCGCGCGCGGCAAAGTCCAGCTCCTGTGGCGCGAGCACTAAGGCGCCCACCGCCAGGGTCACCAGAAGCATCAGCACACTCGCCGGAAGGAGTCGGCGCACCCGGCGGGCGTAGAAGTTCAACAGCCCAATGGTGGAGGTCGTCTCGAGTTCCTGCAGCAACAACCCGGTAATGAGATAACCCGACAGGACGAAAAAGACATCGACCCCGATGAAGCCTCCGGAGAAGCCTGGCAATCCGCAGTGAAACGCGACCACCACAAAGACCGCGATGCCGCGCAGTCCCTCGATATCAGGTCGAAACGTGCTTGCCGAGTCGTTGCGCATCAAACCTTGCTGAGCCTTTCCTTTAGCGGCGGCGAGCGCGCAATCCGCCGCATGCGCCAGGCAAAGACGCGGACGATTGCGATCAAGAATAGCGCCCCTCGGCGGATGTCACCGTGCACCCTGTCCCGGCGCCAAGCGGACACATGGGCCCAGGCACCGAGTCCGCCCTGGCGCCGTAAGGCATTGATGTAACTAACAATTGTTGAGATTGCAGAGTGAGTGCGGCGGCGCGGGGGCAGCCGCAGGAGATGGATATACTGGCCGCGCGGGTTGGCGGTCCGGCGATGTATGAATGGCTAAGGGCATCAATATTCTCTTTCTGATCGACTGGTTTCACCGCACGGGCGGTACCGAAAAACATCTCGTGCAACTGATCGCAGGGCTGCCTGCGGATCGCTTTCGCTGCACCGTCGTCGCCTTCGACATGGGGGTGAATCCGCTGCTGGACGAACTGCGGGCCCGCGATGTTCCAGTCATTCACCTGCCGGTAGGACGCGAGTACGTGCCCAACGCGGCAGTGCAGGCGTGGCGTTTGTCACGGCTGATACGGCGCAACAGATATGACATTGTGCAGACCTTTCACCAGAAAGCCGACACCTTCGGTGCGCTCATCGTGTGGCTCTCCGGCGCCAGGCGCTTGGTATCGAGCAAGCGCGACACCGGTGATCTGCGCAAACCGCTGCATGTTTTTCTCAACCGTCGCCTCAGATCGCTCTTTCAGGCGTTCATTGTAGTAGCAGAGGCCGTACGCGTGGCCGTGGTGGCGCGGGATCGACTGCCAGACGCACGCGTAACCACCATCTACAATGGCGTTGACCTCAGTAAATTCACTCCCCCTACTGCGCAGCAACGGGTCGAGGCACGCACGCGCTTTGGTTTTGGCTCAGGGGATTTCGTGGCGGGTATGGTAGCGGGCTTCCGGCCGGAAAAGAGCCATGACGTGTTTTTCGCAGGGTTGGCGCAAGCGCTATCGAGCATTCCCACCTTGAAGGTCTTAGCGGTGGGGGGCGGGGAACTGCTGAGCCAGTTCCAGGAGCAGATCTCGCACGGCATGCTTGCACAGCGCGTGGTGTTTACCGGCGAGCTCACCGACGTATTGCCCTGTCTTTGGAGCATGGACGTCGCCTGCTTGACGCCCGGTAGCAACGAGGGGTTCTCCAACGCGCTGATCGAACAGATGGCCGTGGGTTTGCCGCTGATCGTCACTGACGTCGGCGGTAACGCCGAAGCGGTCATCGACGGTGTCAACGGTTACGTCGTTCCGGTGGGTGACGCAGGTGCACTATCTGCCGCGCTGATCAGGATGTATCAGAATCGCGAAGCCCAGCGCGCCATGGGACGCGCCTCGCGCCAGCGTGCAGAGGAGCGATTTTCGCTGCATCGCATGTGCGCCGAGCACGCGCGACTCTACCAAGCGCTTTGTCCGGCTGGGCAACTTGTGAAGGCCGAGCAGGTAGATCGTGAATACTGATCCGAGTGGGTCGCGCGATTCGGATAGGCGCGCGACCGTGGGATTTTCCGTTGCGGTAACCTCCTCGCAGGGGTTCGAGCGGGAAATACTGCGCCTGCGAAATGCCAACCGCGACCGACCCGAAACCTCGCAGTACATCAACTGGCGTTATCAGCACCTGGCAGGTGCACCGCCCCCGCAGGTGTTCTGGTTGCTCGCGCCGCAGGGTGAGCGCATCGGTATGGCTTCGGTCGTGTTTCGACCATACTGGTTGAATGGCACACGGGTACAGACCGCCGTCGTCGGTGACATTTCACTCGATGCACGGTGGCGCGGACGGGGCCTGGGCCGCTTGCTGCTGCAGCACATGACGGCCTACCTCGACGAACACTTCCCGCAATACCCCGGCTTTGTGATTCCCACCGAGGCAGCACGCCACGCGCTGGCCAAGGCCGGCTGGAGCGCGCCCGGCACGCTCGTGCCACACGTCTACCTGGTCGATGTCACGCGCTACGTGCGAGCGATCGTGCGCAGCACCTGGCTGACCGCCGTGATCGCGCCCCCGTGGCGCTGGGGCGCGCGTGCCTTTGCGCGCCTGCGGAGGCCGCGCGCGGGTGAACTCATTCTGAGCGATACGCCCGGTGAGGCTGTGCACGAATTCCTGCGCAGCGTTGCCCCGAGCGAGGGCGCGATGCACGACCTCGGCGCCCAGACGCTCAGATGGCGCTACCAGCAGCACCCGAACACTCCTTTTGTTTTCGCCACCTACACGCGCGGCGGTGAAGTGCGCGGTGTTCTGGTCTTCGAGGAGACCTCGCTCGAGGGAATCTGCCACGTCTACGACCTGGCCGCGCGCGCACCGGCAGACATGCGCGCGATGTTGGCGCTTTTCCTGCTGCGCAGTTCGGACACGCCCGGGATCGCAAGCGTGCGCATGCTGACCGATGATCGTCACCCCGCGCGCAGCACTTTGCGAGTCCTCGGGTTCAGCCCTCGTCGTGCGGAAGCGGTGTATCAGGTGCATTCGCGCGATGGCAGCGCCGAGCGGTACACCTGGCGCGTGACCCAGGGCGACAAGGACACCTGATGGCACGCCATGCGTCAGCGAGGAGGGGACGATGAGCGCGCTGCGGGTGCGCCGGTGGACGAACGAGGAGTGGCTTGCGAATCAAGCGTCGTGGGCTGCGCTGCAGGCGCGCTCGAGCGCGGATCGGCTGTTCCTTTCCTGGGAGTGGCTGACCCTCTGGTGGCGCTGCTACGGGAGCACGCTGGGTCGCACGCCGGATATCTTGGCGTTCTACCGCGGTGCGGATCTGGTGGGTCTTGCCCCCCTGTATCACCGCCGCGTCCTGCGCGGTGGAGTGCTGCTGGCGCACTCGGTGCAGGTCATCGGGTTGTCGTGGCGCGATCCGGAACCGCTGATTTCCGAGTACCTGGATGTCATTGCCGCGCGCGAGGACCTGGATGAGGTGCGCCGCGCGTGCGCGCAGGTGTTGCTCGAACAGCCCTCGTGGAGCGAACTCGTCATCGGCTTTACTGCGGCTGCCGATTGCTGGCGTGATGCGTTTGCGCCACCGGTGTCGAGCACGCAGCGCTATGTGCGCAACACAGATCGCTGCGTCAGCTACCAGGCGGACCTTAGCGAGGGCTTTGGCCCATACCTGCGCACGCTCGGACAGTCGACGCGTCGCAGTGTCTGGAACTTGCGCCGTCGCCTCGCCAGCCTCGGCGAGGTGCGTGTCGAGCAACTGCGTGACGATGAGATCGAGGAGGGTTTCGCAGATCTGAATAGGCTCCACGCTCTGCGCT
Organism: Steroidobacteraceae bacterium; assembly: GCA_035566155.1. GTDB lineage: Bacteria > Pseudomonadota > Gammaproteobacteria > Steroidobacterales > Steroidobacteraceae > FEN-1191. The sequence continues at coordinate 4,071 of DATMRM010000453.1, forward strand.
GGCGGCGGCCGGCGTTCACCGGCAAGCGACTGTCATTTCATACGAGCCTGGCGAGGCTGCTGGTGGCGCGCGGGGAGCTGGCGTTTTCGCGCCTGAGTATTGGCGGTGAAGTTGTTTCGGTGCTCTATGACATCCGCAGAGAGCAGCGGCAATACAATCTGAAGATGGGCTTTGATCCCGCGTTCAGTGTGCGGGTATCGCTCGGACTCATTCACCTGGGCTACGCCATGGAGGCGGCCGCGGCCGAGCAGATTAGTGTCTACGACTTTCTTGCCGGACCTGGTCGCACCAGCGACTACAAGCGCCATCTGAGCCAGGTACGACGCGACCTGAGCTGTGTCCAGATCCTAAGAGGCCGTTTCCTGCCTTCGCTATATCGCTGGCGGGACCGGGCGCGCTAAGGCAACAGCGAGCCGAATGCTCCGCGCAACCAGCGCAGCTGGCCTGAACGAGCAAACACCTGCAGAAAAAGCAGCACCGCTGCGAAGCGGCGTCGCGACCGCCAGTATGCGTAGGCTATGTTGGCGAGGTTTTCAGTAATCAGCTGTTTGACCTGAGCGCGCGCGGCCGCGTCTGTCCAACGGGCTTTCTCCCGCTGCAGGACGGCGATGCGGCAACGCGCGTTACGGATTACCGGGGCGTGGCTGAGGCTGCTGGGGATTACGCGGTAGGAATGACCAACCTCGTTACAGTACAGCGCCGCGCCGTGGTGGGCCGCCCGAAACCACAGATCACGATCTTCCGAGCAGACGAGAGTTTCGTCGAAGCCGCCGATCTCATCCAGTAGCTCTTTGCGCATCACGACGCCAGAGGTGCCGATGAAGTTCTCGTAGAGCAGCCCCCGGGCAAGTTCGGCCTGCGGTATGAGGCGCCACGGAGGCTGCAGCTCGACGGCCGCGAGCGATTGGAACACCGGGTATCCCGCGAGCGTGGATGCTTCAAGCAACGCGCCTTGAGCGTCGATGCGCTCGAAGTCGCCAAAGACGAACCCGGCCTGCGGATGCCGCTCGAGCGCGGCGATTGCCGCCGAGAGCTTGTGCGGCTTGAGCAGATCATCGGCATCCAGCAGCGCGATATAAGGCGCCCGCGCCCGGGCAATTCCGGTATTGCGTGGGCGCGAAGGGCCACCACTGGGCGGCGTGGTCCGCAGCAACGTGACGCGCGGATCATCTATAGCAGCAACAATGGCGGCAGAGGCGTCGCGCGAGCCGTCGTCCACAACAATTACCTCGAGCTCGCGCAGATCAGACGCAAGCGCGGAGCCGAGGGCGGACTTTACGTACTTCTCGGCGTTGTAAAGTGGCATCACCACGCTTACGCGCACGCTATCAGACACGTACGAGTCCCTTGGCCTTCAGGGTGTCCTGCACACGAGCACTGACAGCCACGGCGTTACCACCTCAACGCGGTTCCGGCACACGTGCCGAATCACCGGCGCTCGCAAAAATGCGCTCCAGTCGCCTCACGATCGCGCCGTGCTCGTACAGCTCCGCGGCGCGTGCGCGCGCTGCGAGCCCCAAGCGCCGAGCGCTGCTTGCGCTCTGCAGCAACTGAACGCAGGCGTCAGCAAGCGCTTGCGGAGTGTCGCGCAGCATGATCTCGCGACCGTCCTCAAACTCCAATCCTTCGGCGCCGAGCCGTGTTGACACGATTGCCTTGGCGTGCGCTGCTGCTTCGATGATCTTCACCCGTGTGCCGGAGCCATGATAGATGGGGCAACATACGACGCGCGCATCTCGGTACCAGGGCGCGAGGTCCCCGACGAAACCGGCAAAGCTCACACTCGGATCCTTTGCAGGGTAAGCGCGCGTCGCTTCTGCACCGCTTCCGATGATCACCAGGCGCGCGTCGGCCACCTCGGCGCGTACCTTGGGCCAAATCCGCTGCACCAACACATCGACCGCTTGCGCATTGGGCTGGTTCGCCATGCTGCCGATAAATAATATGGTCGGGTTCGACATGTCCTCCTCGTTCAGACTGGGGAACCTGGCACTGTTGGGGACAGTCTGTACGCGCGCGGCGCCCACAAATCGCGACAGATAGCGGCGATCGGGCTCGGAGCACACGAAAGTGGATGTCGCAAGCCGCAGCGCCTGCAGTTCTGCCGCCCAGAGCCGCGGCGTCTGCAAGAGCATCAGGCGCTCACGCGGATAGCCCGGGTGGTGCAACAGGCGCCGTGCGAAGGCCACGTGCTCGATATCATCGAGGTCGAAGAAGAGGGGACGTCCGTTCAGCTCGGCCGCGAGTCTCATGAAGACACTCATCGAGGATAAGCGGTGTGCCAGAATCAGATCCGGCTGACTTTCAAGGGCCATCCGCACGACCCCGACGGCTTGGGGGTTGTTCAGTGGCCGAGCGATAGCCTGCTCGTAAAACTCATAGATTCCTTTCCCGACTCG
>DATMRM010000454.1:0-6902 GCA_035566155.1 Steroidobacteraceae bacterium
TCGATCAGATTGGCCCACACCGTGAACCAGTTTTCCGGAAACGCTGCCGCCTGCTCCAGGCTCAACCCGTTGGGCACCGGCAGCGCGTGACTGGCGCAGGCGACGCAGAACTGCGCATAGCCGCCGCCATGTACCAGCGCGCCTACCTGATCGCCCACTCTCCACTGCGACACGTTCGGTCCCAGCGCGGCCACGCGGCCTGAGACTTCGAGGCCGAGTATCGGTGAGGCATCTTGCGGGGGGTTGTATCGCCCCATGCGTTGCAGAACATCCGGTCGATTGACCCCAGCGAATTTGACCTCGATCAGAATCTGACCGTCGCCAGGCACCGGAGTCGGGCCGTCAACAATCCGCAGGCTGTCAGCTGACGCTTCAGGACCAAAATTGACCAGTTTCATCACTCCAAGGCTGCCAGTGCCGCGCGCATTTGACAATGTGTCTCGCGCACGACAGCCGCGAGCGCAGATCTGCGACCAGAATCGTATCCCTTGGCAGGCCGCTCAGCCGACGATGAGCGACTACGACAGACATCGTGAAAGGATCTATGGCCTCGAAGAAAGAACTCTCTGCCGCTGCCGCCGACACGTTGCTGAAGGTCGATGGACTGTCACAATCGGATGTCGAACGCCTGGTCACGGCCTCGTATCGCGTGCGCGGCTACGAGGTGCGCGCGGTGAAAGCGGTCGATCATCACGACGCTGAGGATCTGCTGCTGACCAAGGACAATCATCGCCTGTTACTTCAGTGCAAGCACTGGAAGACGCGCAAGGTCGGAGAGATGCCGGTGCGCGAACTGTACGGTTCGATGGCGGCGCAATCGGCCACCGGCGGCGTGATGCTCTGCTGCGGCGTGTTCACGCTGGAAGCGACCCGATTTGCCAATTTCGGCGGCATCGAGCTGCTGGATGGCCCCAGGCTCCGGTCCCTGCTGCAGCGTCGGCCTGCCGATGGCGCCCATTCACCTGCGACACGCTCTATGGCAGGCTGAGCGTCAGCGGAACTTTCCGCCAGGAAGCAGGACTGAAGGCTTCGTGGCATTGCGAGACTGGATTCAGACGGCGCGCAAGCGCGGCGCGAGTGACTTGCACCTGGAAGCGGGCTGCGCCGTGGTCGCCCGTGTGCGCGGCGAACTGCAGCCGATCGGCGAGCCGGTTGCCGGCGCTGATCTGAAGAGGATGGGACAGGAGCTGCTCGGCGAAGAGGGCTGGCAGCAGTTTCTGGGCCGCGGTTCCGCCGACCTGTCAACGATGCTGGGCGGATCGCGCTGTCGCATCAATCTGTATCAGACTGTGCGCGGTCTGGCGATGGCGATCCGGCTGCTGAGCAGCTCGGTCAATGATCTGCGCGGCTGCAATCTGCACCCTGACCTGCGCACGCTGCTGCAGGCGCACTCCGGTCTGGTGGTGGTGTCAGGTCCCACCGGATGCGGCAAATCCACGACGCTGGCGGCGCTGATCGAGGAGATCAATCTCTCACGTGCCTGCCACATCATCACACTGGATAGCCCGCTGGAGTACCTGTTTACCAACCGCCGCTCGTACATCCGTCAGCGCGAGATCCCAACGCATTCGCCCACGTTCGAGCAGGCCATCATCGACTCGCTGCGCGAGAACCCCGACGTGATGGTGGTGAGCGAGATGCGCTCGCCCGAGGTCATGCGACTGACGCTCAATGCCGCGGAGACCGGACATCTGGTGCTGGCGACCATGCATTCCTCCAACTGCGCCGAAGCGATGAGCCGCATCTGCATGTCTTTCGCGCCGGAGGTCCAGGGCAGCGTGCGCGCACAACTGGCCGACTGCCTGGTCGGTGTGCTGTGTCAGCGGCTGGACTATCTGGAAGCCCAGCAGTTGCGGCTACCGCACTGTGAGCTGATGCTGGCCAGCTCCGCGGTGCGGGGCACCCTTCGCTCAGGCCAGTTAGGTCAACTCTCGAACGTCATCCAATCCGGCGGCGAAGAGGGTATGTGGAGCTTCGATCGGTATCAGCGCTGGATGAGCCAGCAGAAAGACTGGGTGCGTGCTTCGGTCGTCGCCCAGGTAGCGGATGATCCGCTTCCGGCAGCGCGCGCCGCGTCGCTCACGCCGGTGGCGCCGGCTGCCAAACGCGCTGGCGCCCCGAGTAGTTCCGACAGCGCCGCGGAGATCGTGATCGATGAGAACCTGGATCTGAACGAGATCGCGGAGCTCGCGAAACGTATCGAACGACGCACGCCCTAGGCTAGAGGTCCCGGCGCAGCTCCTCGAGCTCAGCCTCGCTGACTTCCAGTCGCGCCACACAGGAGTAGAGCTTGTCCACGGCCTCGCGCACTTCGGGCGACTTGGAGGCAACCGCCTCCTTGATGGCATCGAGGGCTTCACAGGCGCGAATCAACGTCTCGCGCACCGCGCGATGCGTGCTCGATTCCAGTTCAGCGATGCGCTTGAGGGTGAGCTCGCGCTGCTCGCGGCTCTTGATCTGCCAGCGCTTGGCTTCTGGATTCCAGGTGTGTTTGCGCGATGGCTGGGGCGGCTGGTATTCCACCAGCAATCCGGTGTGAACATCCACCTTCTTGGATAGGTAGTCCACGTATTTGCCGACGTAGGCGCCGTGCCCTGGCGGAGTGGACTCATCGATGAAGGAGGCGATTGCCGCCGGCTCCCTCACATTGGTGTGATGCGATTTACCGGTGAACAGCCCGGTCTTCAGGTCATAAATATGAACATGTGTACTCACGATTCGTGTCCCGCGGCGTAAATTTATTTGATTTTCGGGGCCGCCCTCCGCAGCCCGGAAACTAGCATGCTTAACAATAATCCCACAACCGGAGAACCAAGAATGCCGGCTATCCATTTGATCTTCAATTGATTTGGCCCAATCTGCGACGGACGTCAATCAATACTTGTGCACACCGGCAAGTAGAAGCCATTTGTAATCAATCGGCGGTATCCATCGGTGCTGTCACAGGTTACGCCGATCCGCCGTATGTTCTCACGCAAGTTCGGTTGCACGCCCCGACATTCGTCCGATCCCATGCGGGTGCTAAGTTTCACCATCGCAATCGCCGCAGTCGGTGCCCATGCAAGCTTTGAGTTTGCTCAGCCTATCGATCCTGTTCGCCGCGAGCTGCCTGGGGCTCGGCGCCGGAGCCGCCGATGCCGGCCAGAGCGTCATGCCTGCGCCGTTCGCTGAAAGCTGGCATGACGGCCTTCACGACGAGCCGATCATGCAGGTGCAGCGGGTCGATGCGGATACCTATGTACTGCGCCAGTCGGTCAAGACCAATTTCGAGGCCCCTTTCATGTTCCTTTTCTTCGGACATGAACGCGCATTGCTGATGGACACGGGAGCCGGAGGCCTGAAGATAAGGCCGACCATCGATCAGCTGATCAGCCAGTGGATGGCGGAAAAAGGACTTGCATCGCTGCAACTGGTCGTCGCCCACACCCATTCACATGGTGATCACATCGCCGGTGACGGCGAATTCAGCGACCGGCCGAACACAGTCGTTGTCGGCCACAGTCCCCAGCAGGTCGCGGCCTTCTTTCATATCCGCTCGTGGCCGAACGATATCGCGGTGTTTGATCTCGGCGGACGCGAGCTGAACATCATCCCGATGCCTGGGCACGAAAAGGCAGAGATCGGTCTGTTCGACCGTCACACGCACCTGTTGCTGACGGGCGATGCGCTCTACCCGGGGCGGCTGTACATCCCCACCGATCCGAGCAATCAGTTTCCGGCCTATCGCGACAGCATCGATGGCGTGGTCAACTACACGCGCTCACTGCAGGTTTGGTGGATCCTGGGGAATCACATCGAGATGACAGACAAGCCAGGGCGTGACTATGCGATGCACACGCCGACGCACCCGCAGGAGCACGTGCTGCAGCTGCCCTATTCGAGCCTGCTGGAGTTGCAGAAGGCGGTGGATGCGATGGGCGAGAATGCGCGGCTTGAGGTGCACGACGACTTCATCATCTATCCATTGCCCTGAGAGCGGCCTCCGAGCAGCTTCGGCAGATCGCCGATCAGGGCGATCACCCCGAAGCCCAGCACGCCCAGCAGCATGAACAGGACGGCCCCGACACACATCGTCGGGGTGAAACCCATGCGCAGGTTGTTGAACACTTTGATCGGCAGTGTCTCGACCTCGAAGCCGGCCACCATGTAGGCGATGATGTATTCGTTGAGACTCAGGATGAAGACGAATACCAGGCCGCAGATCGCGTAAGGCAGCAGGATCGGGCGGATCACGGTGCGCAGCACTTCGCTGTCGCGCGCCCCGAGCGTACGCGCCGCATCGATCAGCGCCGGGTCGATCGACTGGAATCCGAGGCCGATCGTGGTCAGCGGCAGCGTCACGAATACCACGGCGTGACTCAGGATCGTGTCTTCGATGTGGCCGGCGTGGCCGATTGCGCTCCAGAAGACCAGAAAAACGATCGACACCACCACCGACGGCAGCAGAAAAGAAATGCGCGCCAAAGCCTGCAGTGCCCGCGCCGCGCGCGATCCATGGCGCCACACCGCATAGGCCAGCGGCAGTGCAATGCTGAGCGCTACCAGCGATGACAGCGCGGCAATGACCAACGAAAGCGTGAACGCTGACCTCCAGCCGGCATCGCTGAAGAAATTCCCGTACCAGATGACGCTGACGTGCTGCGGCGGGAAATTCATGCGCGCGTTGCCGTTGAAGCTGACGCCGGTCACCACGATCAGCGGTGCCGACAGAAACAGCGCCAGCAGCGCCAGAAATGTACCTCGCAGCGCCCTCGTCATGCCGCCCGCCGGCGCAGCGTCTGCGCCGCGCCCCACGCCAGCAGTGCCGTCACCAGCAGCAGCAGCACCGACATCGCCGAGGCTCGTGGCAGATTGTGTCCCGCCAGTGCGGCATTGCCGATCAGTACCGACATCGGCCAGTGTTCGGGCCGGCCGAGGGCCAGCGGCGGGACGAACGAGCCGAGGGTCAGTACCGCTGACAGGACGAACGCGATCACGGCCGGCACACGTGTGAGCGGAATGACCACCGAGGTGAAGCTGCGCCACGCGGGCGCCCCCAGGGTACGTGCTGCCTCGATCAGTCCGCGGTCCAGCTGCGACAACGACGGGTACAGCGTGAGCACGGTGAACGGAATCACCAGATAAACCAGACAGCCGATGACGCCACCGACACTCGGAGCCAGCGAATCGGGCTGGTCCATGAGTCCCAGCGCGACCAACAGCTTGGACAGTCCGATGCGCTTCGACAGCAGCACCTGCCACGAGAACGCGATCAATACATCCGACAGGGTCAGCGTCGCGAGCAGAAATACCAGCCACAACACTTGTACCCGCCGGCGCATCCGGGTGATGCAATAGGCGAGCGGAAAGCCAGCGCCGAGACTGATCAGCGCCACGCTCAGCGCCAGTTCCAGCGAGCGCCCCAGGCTCCTGAGCGAATCGGCCGCCAACAGGCTTGCGTAGGCTTCGGACGAGACACCCGTGCCCCACGGCGCCGAGGGGTCCTGTGGCGCGAGGCTGATGCGTAACAGCAGCAGCACTGGCACCACGGTCAGCGACAGCGTCACCAGCCCCGGCCACAGCAGCAGCAGGCTCAGGCGAGCACGCTTCATGAGCTGAGCAAGTGACAGCTCTCGGGCGGCAGCAGCACGCCGATCGAGCCCACACCGTGGATCGTCGAGCTCAGCGCAGCCCAGGCCGCAGGTGAGGTGGCCGCGATGATCTCCCGTCCGTCGCAGTCGATGCGCAACTCGATTTCATTCCCCACATCGCGCACGAAGGTGACCCGGCCGGGCAGGCAGTTCGGGGTCGTATCGCCGGCCGTGAGCACCCGTACGTCCTCAGGTCGCACCGCGAGCGTCACGCCGGCACCGGCAGGCAGGTCGCGTGGAACCGAAAGCGGGCCGATCGATGCGCGGCCGACATTCACGCGCCACCGGTCCTCGACCTGCGCGTCGATCAGGTTGCTGCGACCGATGAAGCTGGCGACAAAGCGATTGGCGGGTTGACGGTAGATCTGCGTCGGGCTGCCGATCTGCTGAATCCGGCCGTCAGCCATCACGACAAGGGTGTCGGCGAGGCTCATCGCCTCGCGCTGATCGTGGGTCACCAGAACCGTCGTGATATGCAGCTTTTGTTGCAGCTGGCGCAGTTCCACCTGCATGTGATCACGCAGCTTGGCGTCCAGTGCCGACAACGGTTCATCGAGCAGAAACAGCATCGGCTCCTGCGCCAGGGCCCGGGCGATCGCCACCCGCTGGCGCTGTCCGCCCGACAGCTGATCGATCCGGCGCTGGCCAATGTCCGGCAGTCGGATCAGCGCCAGCAGATCGCGCACCATTTCGTGACGTTGTTGCGCGTTTATGGTGCGAAAGCGCAGGCTGTACGCGATGTTCTCCTCGACGTTGAGGAACGGGAACAGCGCCAGTGCCTGAAACACCATGGCGAAGTTACGCTGGTGCACGGGCGTGTCGGTGATGTCCTGATGGTTCATCAGAATGCGGCCCGCGCTCGGGACCTCCAGGCCGGCGATCATCCGTAGCAGCGTGGTCTTGCCGCAGCCCGAAGGTCCCAGAAAGCAGACAAACTCACCATTCGGAACGCTCAGTGACACATCGCTGACGACGCGCTGCGCGCCGTAGTGCTTGCTGAGCTGGCGCACCTCCAGCCCGATGGACATGCGGCGTGGCCCTTCAGGCAGTCAGCATTCGGGTGAACTGCTGTTCCATGTAGTCGGTGAATTGAAAGCGCGCTTCGGTCGCGGCGTAGATCGGTCGGGTGTTCGAGGAGACGGTGAGGAATTCCTGATCAGTGAGGTTGGTGAGCTTCCGATCCAGCACTGGCGCGGACCCGACGAAACGGGCGATGAGCTGCTGTGCCTCGGGCGTGCAGCAGAAATTGATGAATTCCTGTGCCTCATCGAT
>DATMRM010000455.1:0-7356 GCA_035566155.1 Steroidobacteraceae bacterium
CCCGCCCGACTCGGGATTCGCGCTGATTCCAGAACCCTCGCGTGAGCCTCCGCCGACACGTGCGCAGCTGCGAGGGCGGACGCTGGGGGCCGCGCTGACATTTCTGCTAGGACTGTTCGCAGCCGCCTACCTGGGCCGTCCTGGCGGCAACCGGATTGCCGCGACCCTGGCGGCGCTGCTGCTGATCGTGGGACTGTGCTGGCTGATCGTGACGATCCTGCAGAACGTGACGGCGCGCAAATAGGCGCCGAAAGCACCTAACCGATCAGGCTCGCGAACTGCGGCATCTTCTCCCAGAACTGACGCAGCTGCGAGCGCGGGTCGTTCTGCAGATGCGTCGTCGGCTCATCAAACACCATCGTCGCGCGCGTGCGAATGTCGTAGCTCGGCCAGGACGGCAGCGCCGGTGTGTTCGGATTGCCGCTGCGCGCGAACGCCACCCAGGCCGATGAGAGCTCGTGTGCGACGCGCGCCTCGTCATTGCCAGCGCGCGCCTCGCGGAACGATGCACCGACGTCCAGTCCGTGCGTGGCGCCATAGCGCCCACCGAATGCCGCCGACTCCCAATCCCATTGATACATATAAACCGGAGCGCTCGCCTGCGCGGCCTTGCGCTCGGCCTGTTGGATCGCAAAGCGCCGGAAGCCTCCATCGGTCAGGATCATCGCCAGCATCCGATAGGGCGACTTATCCGGATAGTGCTTGCGGTACAGCGACAGCATCGGTGCGGCCTGATCCTGGAAGCGCTCCTGCAGCGTGGTCTGCGGTGCCGACTCAGTGAGCCCGAACTGGGTGAGCACCAGACCTGCATCCTCGAGTGTCGATGAAACGATCATCGGGATGTCGGCCGATTCGGGCGGCGCCTGCGGCTCGAACGGCTCGTGTGGAAGGTAGTCGCCATCAAGCACCGGCGCCAGGCCGAACGGGTTGACACCAAAGACCACGGCTTGCGCTTCCAGAATCTGTTGCCACGGAAGCTGCTGCAGCTCGCTGATGCGACTGACCGGCATCTGCAGCTGCTGCAGCAGCTGCTCGGCGTGCGCGCTGGCGCGCTCGCGCGGCGTCAGACGCAGCAATGATCCGCTCTGTACCGCCGCTCGATGGAACAGGCCCTTGGCCTTCGGCGTTGCCAGCAGCACGCTGGTCTTCGCGCCGCCGCCGGACTGACCGAAGATCATCACGTTGCCCGGATCGCCACCGAAATTCTCGATGTTCTCGCGCACCCATTGCAGCGCGGCGGTCAGATCCATGATGCCGGCGACACCGGAGTGAGCAAATTCCGGCGGTGCGCCCAGATCGGCCAGGTGCAGATAAGCGATTGCGCCCCCCGGTGGGCGCCCCATAGGGAAGGCCCTTGAACTGCTTGATGCCGGTGCTTTGGATGCCCTGCACGCGGCCGGAAGCGGTCTGCGTCTCAACGAACAGTTTGGGACGCGAGGGCTCGCTCATGCGTGAGCGAACAGGATCACGCCGCGACCCTGCCTGCCGCGATCCAGCGCCGCGAAGGCCTGCGGCGCCTCATCGATGGTATAGGTCTGCGTGATCAGCTCATCGAGCTTCAGATGTCCCTTGCGATACAGTGCAATCAGCCGCGGGAAATCCAGCTCCGGACGGGCTGAGCCGTAGTAACTGCCGGTCAGCACTTTTTCGCTGGTGGCGACCATCTGCGCATTGAGCGCGATCTGATCCTTGGCATTGGAAATGCCGACGATGACCGCGGTGCCGCCACGCCGCAGCACATTCCACGCCTGCTCAGAGACCTTGCCGACGCCGACGCAATCGAACGCGTAGTCCGCACCACCGCCGGTCATCTTGAAGAGCGCCTTGCCGGGGCTGTCCTGACCGGTCACGTTGAAGACGTGCGTCGCGCCGAACTTGCGCGCCAGATCCAGCTTCTCATCGCTGGTGTCCACGGCTACGACCATGCTGGCACCGGAGATCACGCAGCCCTGAATCGCGTTCAGTCCGACGCCCCCGCAGCCGAACACCATGCACACCGAGCCGGCCTGCACACGCGCGGTGTTGGTGGCCGCGCCCACGCCGGTCATCACGCCGCAGGAAATCAGCGCGGCTTTATCCAGCGGCATCTCCTTGTCCACCTTGACCACGCTGTCCTCGTGCAGCGTGCAGAACTCGGCCATCACGCCGCAACCGCTGAACACGTTGAGCGCCGAGCCGCTCGAATCGTAGGTGCGAACCGTGCCATCGGGCAGCGTGAAGCGCGCTTTGAGAGACTCGACGCACAGCTGCGGACGGCCGGTCTGACAGTAGTGGCAGTGGCCGCACATGTTGACGAAGGAGCTGATGACATGATCGCCGACCTTGTAGCGCGTGACGCCCTCGCCGATCGCGACGATCACCCCCGCTCCTTCATGGCCCAGCACCATCGGCAAGGGATAGTTGATGGTACCGTTGGTGGCGGACAAATCACTGTGGCAGACGCCACAGGCCATCATCTGGACCGTCACCTCATTGTGACGCGGCTCCTGAACCTCGATGGTTTCAACGACTACGGGCGCACCGACCTGGCGCGACACGACCGCCTTGGCTCGTCTGCTCATGGCTGCTCGATCCCCTTCAATTTAAGACGTTCAGGTACTGCGCGTGAGGGCCGCTAGTTTCTGCAGGTGGCTATCCGTATCCCCGAACAGGAACTCGCTGGCCGTGAGTCGTTTGAACAGGTGGCTCACGTTGAGTTCCTCGGTCATCCCCATGCCGCCGTGCAATTGTACGGCCTGCTGGCCGATGAAGCGCCCGGCCTGGCCGACAATGATTTTGGCGGCCGACAGCGCCCGCCGTCGCTCTGGCAGATCCGTGGAGATGCAGCGCATCGCGGCGAGATAGCTCATCGAGCGGGCCTGCTCCAGATGAATCAGCATATCGGCCACGCGGTGCTGCAGTGCCTGGAACCGGCCGATCGGCTGACCAAACTGCTGGCGCGTGCGCAGGTACTCCACGGTCGCCTTGAACAGCGCCTGCATCACACCGACCGATTCGGCGCACAGGGCTGCCAGACCCACATCGAGCGCGGATTCGATCGCCGGAAGGACCTTACCCTCTTCACCCAGCCGGTGGGTGCCGGGCACCTGCACGTCCTTGAGCACGACCTCGGCCGCGAGCTGCCCGCCCATGGTCGGGTAGCCGATCAGTGTCACACCGGCCGCATCGTGCGGCACGCGAAACAGCGAGATGCCCCGGGCATCCCCGGGCTGACCGGCAGTGCGCGCCGAGATCAGCAGCGTATCGGCGAGATTGGCATGCAGCGCCACGGCCTTGTGGCCGTTGAGCACGTAGCCGTTGCCGGCGCGCCTGGCGCTGGCGCTGACCCACTGCAGCTCCGAGCGCGCGTCGGCGTCATGGTGCGACAGCACGGCGATCTGTTCGCCGGCCGCCAGGTGCCGCAGCAGCTCTGAAACGGCACTGTCGGCGACGAAGCCGTTCAGCAGCGTGGTGGCAATCACGGCGCTGCTGGTCAGCGGCTCGAGCAGCATGCTCGGACCGCACACGTCCATGATCGCCAGGGTCTCGAGCGGACCGAATCCCAAACCGCCCTGCTCGCTGGGCACGTTCACACCCAGCACGCCGAGTTCGGCCAGCTGGTGCCAGACCTGCTTGTCCCAACCTTGCGGTGAAGCCTTGATGGCCCGATAGCGATCGAAGCTGTATTCCTTGATCAGAAAGCGCTCGAGCGCCTCGCGTAGCTGGCGCTGCTCGTCAGTGAACTCAAAATCCATCGCGACTCAAGCTCCTACAGACCGACCATCATCTTGGAGATGATGTTCTTCTGAATTTCATTGGTGCCGCCGAATATCGACAGCTTGCGCCAGTTGAAGTAGCGCGATGCGGCGGTAGCCGCGTAGGGCGGCCCGACCTCGGCGTTCGGGTCCACCTGGTAGCCCGCCTCCAGCGCCTCGCGCCGCCACGGCAGCGCGTAGGGCCCGACTGCGAGCATCGTCAGCTCGGAGATCGCCTGCTGGATCTCAGTGCCGCGCACTTTCAGCACCGAGGCTTCCGGACCGGGCGCACGCTTGTTCTTCTCGGCGGAAATCGTGCGCAATGTGGTCAGCTCGAGGGCCATCAGGTCCGCTTCGATCTGCGCCACGCGCGCGGCGAACAGCGGGTCATCGATCAGCGGCTTGCCGTTCTTGCGCTCCTCGCCGGCAATGCGCCGCAGCCGTCTGAGCTCGCGCTTGGCGATGCCGACCCCGGCGATGTTGGTGCGCTCGTGACCGAGCAGGAATTTGGCGTACGTCCAGCCGCGGTTCTCATCACCGATGCGATTTTCGATCGGCACGCGTACCTGGTCGAAGAAGACATCGTTCACCTCGACGCTGCCGTCGAGCAGTTTGATCGGGCGCAGCGTCACGCCGGGAGTCTTCATACTGATGAGCAGGAAGGAGATGCCCTCCTGCAGCTTCGCCTGGGGATCGGTGCGCACCAGGCAGAAGATCCAGTCGGCGAACTGCCCGAGCGTGTTCCAGGTCTTCTGGCCGCTGACGACATAGCTGTCGCCATCGCGCACCGCGCGCGTCTTGAGCGAAGCAAGATCCGAACCCGAGCCAGGCTCGGAATAGCCCTGACACCACCACTCCTCGCCCGAGGCGATCTTGGGCAGATAACGCTGCTGCTGCTGCGCAGTGCCGAACGCCATGATGACGGGCGCCACCATGCGCAAGCCAAACGGATTCAGACGCGGGGCGCCCGCGAGCGCGCTCTCCTCGTCGAAGATATGCATCTGCATCGCGCTCCAGCCCGGACCACCAAACTGCTTCGGCCAACCGACTCCGCCCCAGCCCTGAGCGGCGAGCACCTTCTGCCAGGTGACCATGTCATCGCGACTGACGTCCTGGCCTTCGAAGATCTTGCGACTGATCGACTCCGGCAGTTTGGTGCGCACAAATTCGCGCACCGAATCGCGAAAGGCCAGCTCTTCGTCGTTCAGCTCGAAATGCATGGATGTGACCTCAGGAGACTCTCCGCAGCGGCGGCGATGAAATTGCCGCGCTTGAGAAATTCAGTACTGCAGAGCAGAATTTAGTTCCAAATTCAGACTCGCAAATTATCCTCAGCCGATCCTTACCTTGTCAATGGAACGCCAGGCTCGCATCCGCAAAATTGCGGCGCACATCACTCCGCATCCGGCTTTCCCACGCAAGTCCGCGGGGACCCTGCCCGATCGGCATTTCGTGACCGCACTGGCCCGGGGGCTCGAAGTGCTCGCCTGCTTTCGTCACGGCGAGCGCTGGCTCGGCAACCAGGAGCTCGCGCGGCGCTGCGCACTCGCGAAATCCACCGTTTCGCGCCTGACGCACACGCTGACGCGGCTGGGCTATTTGATTCATGACAAGGAGCAGTCGAAGTACGGGCTCGGGCCGGCCATCATCACGCTCGGCAGCTCGATGCTGTCGCGGCTGGATATTCGCAAGCTCGCGCACCCGAAAATGCAGGAGTTGGCCGAATTCGCGCAATGCTGGGTAAGCCTGGGCAGCCGCGATCGGCTCTCGATGATCTCAATCGATGCGGTGCACGGCTCGGCCGCGGTGAGGTTCCGGCTCGATAGCGGCTCGCGCATTCACATCGCCAGTTCGGCGATGGGCCGCGCCTACCTGGCGGCGGTCACGCAGGATGAGCGCGACGAGCTGATGCGGCGGGTGCGCGAGCGGGCCGACGTCGACGTCAATCGCTGGCCCGAACTGCGTCGTGGCGTGGTCAAAGCGCTGCGTGACATCCGCGAGCTGGGGGTGTGCACCTCGTTCGGCGAGTGGAAACAGGGGATCAACGCGATTGCCATTCCGGTCCGGCCGGGAGGCGGGCTGCCGCCGATGGCGATCAGCTGCGGGGCGCCGGCTTATATGGTGTCCAAGGAGTTTATGTTGGATTCGGTGCGTCCGAGACTGATCGCGCTGGCCAATGAACTGGAGGATTCGCTCGGTACACATACTTAGACATGTTCTATTTATTAAACTTCCTGCATACTAAAAACTCGGGTGGCTTAACTCACGCTCGCATGAGCTCCAAGCGAAACGACCCCCGAAACTACAGAGGTTGAGCGACAATGACGGTGCGCGAAATGTTCGAGTTGAATGGCCGCGTGGCTCTGGTCACGGGTGGCTCACGCGGTCTGGGTCTGCAGATCGCGACCGCTCTGGGCGAGATGGGCGCGAAGATTGCCATCAGCGCGCGCAAAGCGGAGGAACTGGCCGAGGCCAGGCAGACGCTCGAGGCCAAGGGCATCGAGACTTTCACCGAGGTGAACGATCTGTCGGACCCGCGGCAGGCGCAGCCGCTGTGCGATGCGGTCGCATCGCACTACGGCACGATCGACATTCTGGTCAACAACGCCGGCACCACCTGGGGAGCACGCGCGGAAGAACATCCGCTGCCCGCCTGGAGCAAAGTGATGACGCTGAACACCACCAGTGTGTTCGCGCTCAGTCAGGCGGTCGCCAACCGCTGCTTCATACCGCGCCGCTCGGGCAACATCATCGTGATTTCCTCGACCGCGGCGCTGCGGGTCGGCGGTCTGAAAGCTGTCGCCTACAGCGCATCGAAAGCGGGTGCACTGCACCTGGCGCGGGCGCTGGCGATCGAATGGGGCCAGTACAATATTCGTGTGAACGCCATCTGCCCAGGATTCTTCCCATCGAAGATGACCAGCGGACTGCTCAAGGATATCGAGAAGCAGGTGATCGAGCGTACGCCGCTCGGTCGCATGGGCGATGACACGGACCTCATGGGCGCCGCAGTGTTTCTGGCGTCGAACGCATCGCGGCACGTCACCGGTCAATATATTGCGGTCGACGGAGGATCGACATCCATATGACCGAACGGGTCGTACCGCTGGAAGAGACATCGGGCGGCTTACGTCGCCCTCCCCCGCAACTTGCGTTCGATCCCGCGCCGCTGGGGGCCTGGATGGCCGCGAACGTTCCGGGGTTTGCCGGCCCGATCAATGTCTTGCAGTTTGCGGGGGGTCAATCGAACCCGACCTTTTTGATCGAGACACCGACGCGGCGCTATGTCATGCGCCGCAAGCCCCCGGGCAAACTGCTGCCCTCGGCGCATGCGGTGGAGCGCGAGTATCGGGTAATCGCGGCGCTGGGCGCCACGCGCGTGCCGGTGGCCAGAGCCTATGGCCTGTGCGAAGACATCTCGGTGATCGGCAGCGCCTTCTACATCATGGAATATGTGCAGGGCCGCATCTTCTGGGATGCCGCACTGCCTGAAGTGCCGCCTGCCGGGCGACGTGCGGTCTATCTGGAAATGATCCGCGTGCTGGCCGAGCTGCATTCAGTGGATTACCAGGCGGTGGGATTGGGCGACTACGGCAAGCCCGATCACTACATCGAACGCCGG
>DATMRM010000456.1:0-2268 GCA_035566155.1 Steroidobacteraceae bacterium
CGCCAGCAATCTGCCAATTCGGGTGCCACCTGCGACCACCCGTGCTCTGGCTGCTGTCCGACAGCGGGCGCAATATAGGCGATTTGAAGCAGAAGTTCTGTGCTTGAACTGCAACTCACGGTTTTTCAAATATGACTGCAAAATGGCCGTTGATGGATCGTTTTTGGGCTCCGGAACTTGCAAAGCAAGCTTGCTCCAGGGCGGTCAATTTGGCGATTGGAGATGCCGTTTGCTGGGGCATGAGTCCGTTTGTGGCACTTAACGGTCATGGCGCGATGTCCGACCTGAGTCCGCTCTCGGTGGCATGGGTCAAGACCAACCGAACGAAGTTAGCCGGGTTCAATCAGTAGGACGGCGCCGACCAAACTGCTGCTGGCCGGGCCGCAGCACCTAAGAGGGGCGGCGACTTCGCCGCGTCTCGAAGGTTTAGGGTGTACAGCTCATGGTTCGAGACGGCGCACCGGACAGCACAACACGAGCGCTGCCGGTGCGCCTCCTCACCGTGAAGGTGGAATTTCCGATTAGCCAGCCACCCGTCGAGGCATCGAATTCGAGGCTACGTCGGCCGGCGCGGGAATCTGCATCAGAATGGTTTGACCTGCGGATGCGATTTCGATGCCGCACTCCTGGAATCGTCGCTTCATGCGGCGGTTGAATTCGCGCTGCACTGGCCAGCGACCGCTGTCGGTGCAGCGAATTTGGCCGACGATCGACGCCATCGAGCCGTCCACCTTGTCGACGCCCCACAGTTCGAGATCGCCGCGGATCGCCTGTCGGTATTCGGGCTCGCGACGCATTTCAGCGACGATATCCTTGAGTATCTGGCCCGCGCGGTCGGTGTCTTCCTTGTAGGAAACGTTGACGCTGACGGCCGCGTTGCCGGCACCACGGCTTGAATTGGTGATCGTCGTCACGGCGCTGAAAGGAACGATGTGCACCGAGCCGTCGGCGGCCCGCAGACGAATGGTGCGGATCGAAACATTCTCGACTGTCCCTGACAGGCCGGACACGCTGACGTTGTCACCGACATGGACGGTATTTTCCAGCAAGAGAAACAGCCCGGTAATGAGGTCCTGCACCAGTTTCTGCGAGCCGAAGCCGATGGCGATACCGACGATCCCGGCGCCGGCCAGTAGCGGCGCGACGTTGACGCCGATTTCGCTCAGCGCCGTCAAACCAACCACCGTGACGATCAGGCACAGCAGCGCCGTTCGCAGCATCGGTTGAAAGGTACGCAGTCGCGCGGCGCGCGCGAAGTGACCGTCGCGCGACAGCACATTGAGCTGGCGATCCATCAGCGCGTTGCTTGCCTCCCAGATCGCCGCCGCCGCAAGCGCGGCGACGCCGATCGTCACTACCGCCGACAACAACCGGCTACCGATCTGGCCGCCATAGAACCAGACGATGGCATCCACACCCCAGACTTCAAGCAGTGCAACGAAG
This sequence comes from Steroidobacteraceae bacterium, assembly GCA_035566155.1. Taxonomy (GTDB): domain Bacteria; phylum Pseudomonadota; class Gammaproteobacteria; order Steroidobacterales; family Steroidobacteraceae; genus FEN-1191. The sequence goes on from DATMRM010000456.1 coordinate 1,444, forward strand.
CCGATGAAGGCCGTGACAGTTGAGACGATCTTGCGCAGTAGCGGCAGATAGCGATTGGCGCGGGTTTCGAGGCCCGGGAAGCGCTGCAGGATATCCGGGCTGATCCTGAAACCCCGATCGATCAGGCCCAGCACCACGATGGTGGCGAGACGAGTGATCATTGCAACCGCAATGGTGCCAACAAAATACTGCAGCAGCAGCGAGTAACCGTTGCGGATATTCAACGCCCACACAGCCCACAGTGCGAGGTCCAAGGCGATCGCAAGATAGTGCCACAGGCCGGCGAAGCGATTGCGCACCCTCGCCGCGACGCCCTCGCGGCCGGCCGGCGCGCGAATGGCCTCGGCGACCTGCCGGCGGCACTGCAGGATGATAACAACGATAAAGAGGTGCACGATCAGCATCACCAGATGCAGCAACGCCGTATAGCCGGCGTGATGCAGGCCCAGCAGCAGCGCCACATTCGCAAAGGCGATGCCTGACACGCCGACGGCGAGGATGCGCCGCGCCCAGATCTCGATATAGGCCGCGGTCTCGGCGCGAACGCGAAACAGACCGAAAGGTCCCGCCAACGCCCGCACGACACAGATTAGCCCGCGCGACAGCGCGTAGGCATTCACGACCGCGAGGATCACCAGCCGGGCGGTTGGGGCATCGCCGATCTCGGAACCCAACAACATCGTGGCGACACCGACGAAGACGAGCACCGGGAGCAGCTCGAGCGCGAGACGTCCCAACACGAACGGCAGTCTGACCAGCGATTGCCAGGCGCGCGCAAGACTGAGACGCCGTTGGTGCAGTTCGGACTCAGCGGTTAGATCCGCC
>DATMRM010000457.1:0-5660 GCA_035566155.1 Steroidobacteraceae bacterium
CAGTGTGGTCGAAGTGGCACCGAGCGCGGTGCCGGGGATGCACAAAGTCGCAACGATGGTGATCGCGCCAAGCGCGGACCTGCGGGTGATCGCGACCCGACATGTGCGCAGCCTGCCACGCGGCCTGCGTTCACTGCTGCGTGTGATGGGTGCGCGCGGTTCCGCTGGCGCCCAGCTGGCCAGCTACCTGATGTTCGAGTCATCGTTTACGCGTGAGCTGATCCAGCTCGGCTATCAGGACGCGATGAACCGGCGCGAGGATCTGTTGGGATTTCTGGCAGGAGCGCCGCTGGCGGCCACCACGATACTGCCGGCCTTGGAGCTGGCCGACGTCGCTGACCAACTGCCGACCTGAAGAAGTGAGCATCGTCTATCGCACCGGTGTCGGCCGGATCTGTCCCGGGTGCCGTCGTCCGATTGCCGACTGCGTTTGCAAGAGCGCCACGGGGCAGTCGCTGCGTGTGCACGCCGGCGCCGTGCGGGTCGCACGCCAGACGCAGGGCCGCGCCGGTAAAGCGGTCACCGTCGTGACCGGCCTGCCGCTGGATCAGCCGGAACTGGAGGCGCTCGCCACGCAGCTCAAACGTCGCTGCGGCAGCGGCGGTACCGTCAGGCAAGGCGTGATCGAAATTCAGGGTGAGCACCGCGACACGGTGGTCGCTGAACTGATCCGTCGCGGGTATGCGGCCAAACGCTCCGGCGGCTGAGCTCTTCAGCTCGCTACGTCCTGCGCCGGTGATCCCTTCGCAAGCTCGGGCAACGCGGAGTGTCGCACGGCCACTTGCGCCCAGAGCTTGACCACTCTGGCCGCGAGCTGCTCGACGATATAAACCGAGCGGTGCTGGCCACCGGTACAGCCGATTGCGATCGTCAGATACCGCCGGCTGGCGGCCTGATGTTCCGGGATGCGCGCCTCGATGAAGGTCGCAACCTCGTCTATGAAACGCGCCACGGCGGGTTGTCCGGCGAGAAAATGAGCCACCGCGTCATCGCGTCCGGTCAGCGGCCGCAGGGTCGGATGCCAGTACGGATTGGGCAGCGAGCGCGCGTCGAACACGAAGTCGGCGTCTCCGGGGATGCCGTGTTTGAAACCGAAGGACTCGAACAGGACGGACATGCGATCGCGAGGTCGGCGGCCGACCCGACGATCGATCAATTCGCGCAGGTCATGCACGCCCATGCGCGAGGTATCGACTACCAGATCCGCGGCCTGAATCAGCGGTTCGAGCAGATCGCGTTCACCGGCAATCGCCTCGTGCAGGCTTTCGCCAGGACGGCTCAAGGGATGTTTGCGCCGTGTCTCGGCGAAACGCCGTAACAGTTCCTCATCGCTGGCAACCAGAAACACCAGTTCGCAATGAATGCCGCTGCGCTTGAGCTCATCCAATAGCATCGGCACGGTGCTGATTTCCGCGCCGGGATTGCGAGCGTCAATCCCGATCGCCGTGCGCTGATAAACGTTGGAGTCGCAGCGCACGGTATGTGAGATGAAGGCTTTGAGCAGAGCGGCCGGAATATTGTCGACGCAGTAGAAATCCAGGTCCTCGAGCATGTGCAGCGCCACGCTCTTGCCGGAACCCGACAGACCACTGACGAAAATCAGCCGCACGGCGCCCCCCTGTCCGACAACGCCGTGGCTGAGTGCCGCTGGGGGCTAGAGTCGGGCGCTTTTCTGGGCTTCCTGAGCATGGTGGTCGCAGAGCTTTTCCTTGTGCTTGCGCACACGGCGCTCGAGTCTGTCGGCCAATGCATCGATGCTGGCATACATATCCGCCTCGATGGCCACGGCATGAATCGTCTCACCGCGCACGTGCAACGTCGCTTCCGCCTTGTGCTGCAACTTTTCCACTGTCAGAACGAAGTGGCTGTCAATCAGGTGATCGAAATGGCGCATGATGCGGCCGAGTTTTTTCTCCACGTAACTGCGCAGCGGCGGGGTGACGTCGACGTGATGGCCGGTGACGTTCAAATGCATGGCATGTTCTCCTTGGAAATCACTTTCCGTTGACTCGCCTGCGTTCATTGGATGGTGCCAGTCCCATCGTTTCCCGGTACTTAGCTACGGTCCGGCGCGCGACCGGGATGCCCTCGCCAGACAAAATTTCTGCAATCCGACTATCGCTCAACGGCGCGGTCGGATCCTCCTCTCGTATCAGTTTGCGGATTTTGGCGCGAATGGCCGTGGAAGAAGTGCCCGAGCCGTCGCTGCCTTCGACCTGGCTCGAGAAGAAGTAGCGCAGCTCGAACACGCCGCGCGGTGTGTGCATGTACTTGCCCGAGGTGACGCGCGAGACGGTGGACTCGTGCATCTCGATCGCTTCGGCGATATCGCGCAGGATCATCGGCCGCATGAATTCTTCACCGTGCTCCAGGAATTCACTCTGACGCTCGACGATTGACCGCGCCACTTTGGTGAGCGTGTCGTTGCGTATCTCCAGACTCTTGAGCAGCCAGCGCGCTTCCTGCAGCTGGGTGCGCATGCTGGCATGGCTGCTGCTGCGGCCGACTAGATTGGCATAGGACTGATTGAGCCGCACGCGTGGCAAGGTGGCGGCGTTGATCTCCACCGACCAGCCGCGCGGTGTTCGCCGCACGAACACATCCGGCACCACGTATTCGGCCGCACTGCCGCTGATGATCGAGCCGGGTCGGGGGTTGCATGAGCGCACCAGTGCGACCGCGGTCTCCAGCTCCTCATCCGAAGCGCGCAGCTCCCGGCGCAGCGCCGTGAGCTCGCGATCAGCGAGCAGTTCAAGATGATCGCGTGCGATGGCTTTCGCCGTGGCAAGACCCGGGGTATCCGGCCCAAGCTGCTCGAGCTGCAGTTGCAGGCATTCGCTCACCGAGCGGGCGCCCACGCCCGCGGGATCGAACATCTGAATGATCATCAGCACGCGCTCGACTTCCTCGACCCCAGGATCGAGTTCCGGCTTGAGGCTTGCCCCAATCACATCCAGCGGTTCGCTTAAGTAGCCGTCGTCATTGATCGCATCGACGACGGCGCGCCCGATCGACAGGTCACGGGCATTGAGTTTGGCGAGCTCGAGCTGCCACTGCAGATGATCGCGCAGCGACTGGCCGCTCGAGTCGGCGACCTCTTGCTGGCGATCCTCGTCGCTGCTGCCGCCATTGTTCCAGGGATTCTCAGCCGGCCCGACCGACTGATCGGCCCAGTTCTCATCCACCACCTCGACCGGCGGTTCTTCCGCTCGGGCGACGGTTTCCGGTGCGGTTTCAGCCGCCGGCAACTGCTCGTAGATACCGCTTTCCGTGTCTTCGTCCTGCTCGAGCATCACGTTGGACTCGAGCAGCTCGCGAATGTGCGCCTGCAATTCGATGGTCGGCAGTTGTAGCAGCCTGATCGCCTGCTGCAGCTGCGGAGTCATCGTCAGCTGCTGTCCAAGTCTTAGCTGCAGGGTCGGCTTAAGCATGAATCATGCCCGAAGGCGCCTAGGTCGCGGCGGATACATTCATAACCATCTGATAATTAAGCAATAAGATATCGACGATGACCGCTACAGGCGGAATGCCTGACCCAAGTACACCTCACGCACTTGGGGGTTGGCAAGGACTTGCTCGGCAGACCCGGAAGCGATGACAACCCCCCGGTCCACGATATAGGCGCGGCCGCAGACCCCTAAGGTTTCGCGCACATTATGGTCGGTGATCAGCACGCCGATGCCGCGTTCAGCCAGTTCACGAATGATGCGTTGAATATCCAGTACCGAGAGCGGATCCACACCGGCGAAAGGCTCATCCAGCAGGATGAAACGCGGTTCCGCCGCGAGGGCGCGTGCGATCTCAACACGGCGGCGCTCACCGCCGGACAGCGCCATGCCGCGGGTGCGGCGCACCTGCGCAATGCGAAGCTCGGACAACAGCTCCTCCAGCCGACGTTCCCGGCCGGCGCGGTCCAACTCATCGCGCAGTTCCAGGATCGCCATGACGTTGTCCTCGACCGTCAGGCGCCGGAATACCGAGGCCTCCTGCGGCAAATAGCCCAGACCCAGGCGCGCGCGCTGATCGATGCTCAGCGCAGTCAGGTTGCGGTCATCCAGGAAGATCGAACCGCCATCGGCCGGTATCAGGCCGACGATCATGTAGAACGCCGTGGTCTTGCCGGCGCCGTTCGGTCCCAGCAGGCCAACAACCTCACCCGTGTGGATCTCGATCGACAGATCGCGCACCACCTGACGCGAGCGGTAGCTTTTCTGCAGTGAGCGCGCTGCCAGCAGTGTCATGGCTTGTGCGCAGCTGGGCCGCCGCATCCCGAGGTGCCGGATTTGTACGTACCGCTGACGAAGGAGTGGTCGCGCGGATCGCCCTCTATCTTCTGATTGGCCATGTCGTACACAACGTGTTCGCTGCTGAATTCTGAACAGCCTGCGGTGAAATAGGCGTCGCCACTGAATTCGAGCTGACTGCGGTCAACGTCAAACACAATTTCGTGCGCATGCCCGTGGGCGTGCTCGAGTGCCGCCTGCGCACTGGGGGAAAGGTTTGCCGGCGACGCGGTGTCGGGTGAGCGCTCAAATTGCGCCGGGGCCCCCTCTGCGGTCACCGTGGTCACTCGACCGTTGACGATCTGGACCGTCGCCCGGTCTGCGCTCAGGTGGCCCTCTAGTGTGAACACCTGTACATGCCCGGACACGGTCCAGTGGCTGTTCTTCGAGTCGCGGCTGCTGACCTCGCCCTCGCCCAGATCCCCTACCACAACCGCCGAGCGTGCCGAGTACACGATCGTGATGTCGTGCCAGGTCTGACGCGTCTGCGTCAGTGTTGCCTCAAGGTGGGAACCATTCAGGCACACCTCTTCACGGCAGCTGCGCAGCAGAGCTTTGTAGTCCACCGGGGGCGTCGCCGCGCCATGAACCTCTGCCGCGGCCAGCAGCAGCCATACCACAGCGCTTGGGCGTGGCCTCATGGCGTGCTCAGCGCTGACCCAACGCACCGTGCACCTCCGCTTGCAGCTCAAGTGCATTGCGCTTCATTTCGTAGCGCATGCCGTGGCCGGAAAGGGTCATGCCGTTCCAACGGGCAGTCACCTTCACGGGGGTGGTGGCGATCTGCTGCGGCATGTCCAGATGCAACGCATCGGTGTCGATGCGCATGAGATCGTTGGAACCCGTGGGTCGGCCCTCGACATGCACCGTGCCGCTCAGGTCGGCGTACTGCGCGTCCTGCGGCAGCTCTCCTTTCTGCGCCGTCAGTATCCAGTGATCGTCAGGTTCCGACTGATAGTCCAGCCGTGGCGAGGACAGGTAGATCATGCCGTGGGGGACAGGCTGCTCGATGCGATCGGCATCCAGCCGGTAGAGCGGGTGGCCATTATCGCCCGTTTCGACCAGGTCGCCGTGTGTGGCAACGTAGCCCAGCTCCGGGGGTAGCTCCTGCACGATGCTGACATCGTTGGCGCTGTCGCTCTGACGCAGGTACAGCAGCGCCCCGAGCGCGGTCAGCGACACCAGCGCAAACAGAATGCGCCAGATCATGCGCGCCGCGCCTGCAGCAGCCAGTCACAGACTTCACGGACCGCACCCGCGCCACCCGGCAGACGGGTGCGACGGTGCGCACTCGAGGCGGCGCAGGGGTGTGCGTCGGCGACGGCAACTGCCAGACCCGCGAGCTGCAACAGCGGCACATCCGGTTCGTCATCGCCC
>DATMRM010000458.1:0-8426 GCA_035566155.1 Steroidobacteraceae bacterium
TCGGTAGTCGTCGACGTGCCCGTACATGATAGTGGCCGTGGTGCGCAAACCGATGTTGTGCGCGGTCTCGATGACTTTCAACCACTGACTGGTGTTGATCTTGTCGGGACACAGCACTTCGCGCACGCCGTCATCCAGTATCTCCGCCGCGGTGCCCGGCAGACTGCTCAGCCCTTCGTCCCGCAGACGCTGCAGATAGGCACGCAAACCCAGCTTCAGGGTGCTGGCGCCATGCCAGACTTCCAGCGGCGAAAATGCATGTACATGCATGCCCGGCGCGCCTCGCTTCACCGCACGCACGATATCGATATAGGTCTCACCGGTAAAACTTGGATGTATGCCACCCTGAAGGCACACTTCGGTGGCGCCCCGCTCCCACGCTTCGCGAACGCGTGCCTCAATCTCCCGGACATCAAACAGATAGGGCTTCTCCGCTCCCTCATGCTTACGCGTGCCCTTCGAGAAAGCGCAGAAACCGCAGTGATAAGTACACATATTGGTGTAGTTGATGTTGCGGTTCACGACGTACGTTGCGACATCTCCCACCGCCGCCGCCCGCAGTGCGTCGGCGGTCGCGCAGACGGCTGCGAAGTCAGCGTCGCGCGCCTCGAACAGGCGCGCGATCTCATCCACCCCGATCCAATCCGCACCGTGATCGACGATGTCACCGAGCACTCTCGATAGCCGCGCCGAGGCCGTAAGCCGACCCGTCACGGGCGATGGCGGCAGGTTGGTCGAGCGTCCGGCCCGCCAGGCATCCTCCCGGGCGCGGCCACTGCCATCGCGCAGTTCCAGCACCGACCGTTGCATGGCCGGATCAAGCCACATCTGCGGAGCTTGCGCGTAGGACGGATAAATCGTCAGGCGCTCAGCCAGAATTTTTCCTGCCGCTGCGGTATCCGCGCGCAAACGCTCGATCTGGGGCCATGGGGCCTCTGGATTCACAAAGTCGGGAGTCAGCGGCGAGACGCCGCCCCAATCATTCACACCGGCTTCCACCAGGCGGCCCAGTGCGCCCGGATTGAGGTTCGGTGGCGCCTGGATGTTCATGAGCGGGCCGAACAGAATGCGCGCCACTGCCACCGTCCACAGCAGTTCGTCGATCGATGGCGCGGCGGCTTTGGCCATGCGCGTGCCGACTTTCGGCAGAAAATTCTGGATGATGATTTCCTGGATGTGACCAAATTGCTCATGCAATGCACGAATCGCCAGCAATGACTCAATGCGCTCGGCCCGTGTCTCGCCGATGCCGATCAGGATACCGGTGGTGAATGGCACCTGCTGACGCCCAGCCTCGGCAATCGTCGCCAGCCTCAGCGCTGGCGCTTTGTCGGGAGAACCGTAGTGCGGGCCACCTTTTGCACACAGTCGTTCTGAAGCGCTTTCCAGCATCAGCCCCATCGAAGCCGACACCGGGCGTAACATCGCCATTTCCTGCGCAGTCATGCACCCTGCGTTGATGTGAGGCAGCAGCCCGGTCTTGTCGCGCACCGCGGCCGCGAGGTGCGCGACATAGTGCAGCGTGCTCTCGAAGCCCGCCTCCGACAGCCATGATCGCGCGACCTGGTAGCGCAACTCGGGTTTTTCGCCCAACGTAAAGAGAGCTTCCTTGCAACCGCGTTCAGCCCCTGCGGTCGCCACCGTCAGCACGGCCTCTACCGACATGTACGGCCGGCCGGCGCGCCGCGGCGATTGGGCGAAGGTGCAGTAGTGACAACTGTCGCGGCAAAGCTGCGTCAGCGGTAGAAATACTTTGCGCGAGTAAGTGAGCAGCGCATCGTGGCCTTCATCGCGCAGACGGGCGGCCTGCACCAGCAGCTTCTCCGGTGGCAGATCGATGAGAGACATCGGATCCAGCTGCGATTCATTCCCAACGACTAACGGGCCAGCGGCGAATGGGCCAGCTACGAACGGGCGCAGCCGCGCTGGTACCGGGCCTGCAGCCAGAGTTTGCAAATCGGTGGCGGTGTCGACGTCGAAGGCTACCTCATCGGAACGCAGTTCCTGGGCACGCGCACCGAGGCCAAGCTGGTGGGCCGCGAAGCTGGCGGGGCCGAACGCTGGCTCAAACGGCAGTCTGGGATCGAGCAGCACAGCGTTGGTACCGGTGCCTTCCTTGCAGCGAACCAATCCAATGACGCCCTCTCCCTGCACGCGCCGATGTTCCAGATAGGCGTTCACCAGGGCATCGACACCTTGCGGCGACAGCCATGCGAGATCCGCGTGGATGATCACACACACCTCGCACCCTCGAGTTCGCACTTCTCCTAAGCCGAGTACGCAGGCCGCATTGAGATCCGCATCCTCCTGGCAGACTTCGGCGCCCGCCTCGCGCGCTTCGGCAGCGACCTTCGCATCGTTGGTCACCACCAGGATTCCGCTCACGCGTCGCGAGTGCGCAAGGGCGAACAATGTCTGATGCAACAGGGCGCGAACGAAGCGTTCCCGGCGGATTCCCAACGCAGTGGCTAACCTTTGTTTCGAGGTCTGCAGCGCTTTGACCGGCATCACCGCCCAAATTTTCAACGCCTGCGCCGGCATCTTCAGGTGGCCTTCGGTGTGCCGGTGATCCGGATGCCGGAACCGGGGATTTTGTAGCGCTGGTTGATCGCGATCAGCACAGAGGTCAAGCCTTCGCTGACCACGGAATTGGCCAGAGGCCCGCAGCGCCAGCCGCGCATCCCGGCCGACTGCGCCAGAGCCACGGCGATCTCGCCCGCCGCCTCATCATCGGTGCAGATCAGCACGTCGCAATCCACCGAATGATCGAGATCGCGCAAATGCGCAGCGGAGACGTTCTGAAACGCCGACACGACTCTGACCTGCGGTCCGAGCGCACGCTGCAAGGCCACGACCGCGGACCCTTCGGCGGGCAGATTGACCATGCTGACCTTTGGCGGTTTCAGCGGGACGGTGACATCAATCAGAATCTTTCCGACCAGCCGATCACGAATCCCCAGCGCGGTCGATTGTTGCGCGCTGTAGGGAACGGCCAGCACCACCACATCGGCCTTCGCCGCAGCGGTGGCGTTGTCGGCGAACTGAACGTGAATGGCGCCAAGAATCTGGTTGAGCTCCGCAGCGCTTGCCTGCGCCTTGTCTGCGCTGCGACTACCCAGTATCACGGGGTGCCCCGCCTTGGCCCACCGCAATGCAAGGCCGCTGCCTTCCTTGCCGCTGCCACCGAGTACCGCGATCGTGAGATCGTTCATAGACTATAGCGTTGACGTATCGCGTCGAAGCGCAGGTGCATCTGACACCGTCTGTCCTCCGGTGATGTCTTGACGCTATCGGCGGGCAGGGCGTCAACAAGCCGCGAGCGCTTGACCAGCTCGGTGCGAAACGGCGTCTGCGCCTGGCTCATCAGATTCCGATAGGTCAGATTACCTCGTACGAACCCCTGAGTGTCCAGCCAATTGTGATAGCCGGGATCCTCATGGCAGAGGATCAACCTGATCTTGCCATCGCTGTCGATCGTGGCACGGCTGGGGGTGTAGCTCACCGGCCGATAGAGAAAGTCCATGCTGTTAAAGAAAACTCCCATATTCGTCATCATCCAAAAGCCGTCGTGACTGTTGAACTCCACGATCAATGCTTCGTCGGGAGCCAACTGCCAACACAGGTTGGCGATCATACGGCCACGTCGCTTGTCTGAAGCCGCATCACCCTTTGGCTCTGGAGGGAAGACATTGACGTGGACGGCGTCGACCACACCGCCACTGTACTGGTAGGGATGATCGGGCCAGTCGTCCATCAATCCGGTTATGAAGTGACCCGCCCAATCGATCGCGGTCACTAGTTGCTGGGGCCCAGGCAGTGGTCGCGGTTCGGCCATACCCACGCGCTCGATGCGCAAGCGCGCCGGTAGCTCGCTCCAGCGATCAAATCCCTGGCGCATGAACAGCTTGCGCGAACCAGGCGTCGTCGGCAGCCAATTCGGAGTGCGTCGCGGACCGCCGATGAAAAGTTCAAAGCTCCCGTCCCAGGCCGTTTCGAGCTGATGGCCGAACAGGTTGGCTTCGGGAATATCGCCGAAAGGCTCATTGAGGCTTGGCCAATCGGTTCCTGGTTGCTTGTCGGGCCGCGGACCTTGAACCGTGATGTTCAGAAAGCGCGCGCTACCTCTGTTGCCGGAAATCTTGTAGACCGATTCGCCGTCAATCCAAGCCTGCTGATAAACAAAATCGGCGCAGTCGCCGCCGAGTTTGCAGAATGGAGTCACGAAAGCATGTATGACGGGAAAATGCGTATCCTTCGTTTCAAGCGCCAGATCGAACGCCTGTCCCAGGTTCTGCGTCAGAAAGCGGAAGGCATCCGCTCGATGTAGCGGTGTCGCCGGATTATAGTCTTTAAACACTCGGTCGCCTGCCTTCTGTAGGCGCTCACAGAAGACGCCCCAGGCAGCGCGCAATGACTCGTCGTCGCGACAATCTCCAAACGCCATCGACTTGCTCTCCCGTCAGGCTCCGAGCGATTGCAGCATCGCGCCAAGGTTTTCCGCTGCCCTGCGAACAGCGAGCAGATGTCCCTCCCTATCGATACGCGGCCCGATCAACTCGAGGTCGAAAGCACCGGTGTACCCCGCTTTCAGTATCCAGTCGAGCATTCGCTTGATCGGAATGTTGCCGTCTCCGGGCACCGCCCGCGCTGGCAAAGATCGATCGCCATAGACATAGTCGCAGACTTGTACGATACGGCAGCGCGGCGCTGCGCGCTCGATGGATTGTTGTAGTCCCGCCTCGGTCCAACAGGCAAAGAAATCGATGCACACGCCCACATCCGCCATTTCGGCGAGCACCACGGTGTCTCGCAACGTATGGGCCAGATTCGCGTGGGCATAGAGCGCCGAGGCATCCTCGATTGCCAACGGGATTCCGGCCGCGCTGGCCTGCGCAATGCAGGGTGCGATCGCCGCTCGGAAGGCTTGCGCAGCTTCCTCCCAGAGCAGAGAACCATGACCGCCGGTCACCATGTAGATAGACCTCGCACCGATGATCTTTGCGGCCTCGATCACGCGCGCCAGCGTGTCACGGGCTTCGCGCCAGCTCTCTTCGCGCAACTCCAGATGCCTTCCGAACATGAAGGCGTGAGAAATGGTTTCGACCTGGTAATCACCGGTTCGCAGTGCCTCCTGCGCAGCCGGTACGCCCTCCTCCAACAGCAGGTTGCTCACCAGGCTGACGCGGCGCACGCCAAGCTCCCGCCAGTGACCGGCCATATCGCCCACACTGGCGCCCGGAAAGCACAGTGTATTGACGGATATTCTGGGATGCATGTGCGCCCGCGCCACTTACTTGCGCTGTTCGATATCCAGACCAAAACGCTTGCGATAGGGCTCGAACTCCGCGTGCAGCGCCTGGATATCGGTGCCGATGATGTCGGTCGAATAACGGAACTTGCCGTACCGATCGCCTTTGTTGTTTCGCAGATAGGCGTGCATGGCAGCCTCAGTGTCGGAGTTGAACGGTACACCGCACTTTTTGTAGAAACCACCGATCGTGCCGACGGGATCGGCCATGAAGTCCGGATATCGGACGTGGTGTATGCGCGGATCGTCGATCATGGGATTGTTCAAGGTCGACTGGAAGCCTGCGCGGGTCGCGGCCAGGTGCAGGCGTGCCTGCTCCTTCCAGTCCACATGACCGGCGAGCCCCTCGACCAGTTCGCCGGTCAGTACGATGCGCGACGCGGTGACCTGAACTGGATCGCGGTGCACCCAAATAATTCTCGCGTCCGGGTAGGTCTCAAACAGCGCCGGCAGCCGCAAGGCGTGAAAGCCCTTCAGCACCCAGTATTTCTGAGGTCTCGCGTACTGACATTGCTGCAACATCATTTTGTGCAGACGATACTGAGCAAGCGGATCGGTCGGCAGGCCGCCGATATTCATGCCCATCGGTACGCGCCACCAGGCGGTCGGCGTCATCACGCGGAAATCGAATGCCCAGGTGCGCTCACATTCCGGCAAGCCGTTGCCGAGCATGTCGTTGTAAGGATGGCTGATCAGCCACTTGGGCAATTTCCTGAGGATCTCTCGCCAGTCCTCGTCCGCGCGTGCGCGCCGCACATCGTCTGGCTCTGCGAGGCCAGGCGGTGGCGAGGGATACATGACCTCCCAAAACCGCAACGCGCGCCCATTGGGATCGAGCGACAGCAGCGCGTGCAGCAAGGTCGTGCCGGAACGCGGCTCGCCGGTTGCGAACAGTGGCCGCTCGATTTTCTCCTGTGCGATGGGGTATCGCCTGCGGTCTTGCAGTAACTCCAGGCGCGAGGTTAGAAGCCAGAGGCACACCGACGCGGCGGCACGTTGACCGGCATCATCCATCCGCACGCTCTGTAGGTAGCCCACCGCCAGGCGAAATCTGGCCGGTAGCGTGTCGTCGCCATAGTCGCGCAGACCGGTCTGCGCCTCGGCCTGAGCCAGCAGACTATCCGCGTTCAAAGTATCGTTGCCGGAAGCCATGATTCATCCCACGAGACGCATCAGTTCATCCTCGGCGTCCCGCACCTTCTGCGCTGATCGTGCCGCGTATTGCAGACCTGCCATCCCGCCGTAATCGAGTATTTTGGGGACCCGCAGTCCGGCTTCCACGAAGCCCTTGAGCGTGCGGGCGACCTGTTGTGGTGTGCCATGCGGCACGACTGCAAGAATTGCTTCGACGTTGACCTTCTTCAGCATCGCCAGTATGCGCTCGCGCGGCAGAACTTCGGGATTGATGTCCTGATAGCCACGCCATTGGTCGCCCAGAGGATGTTCGAAGCCATATTGGCGCATGATCGCCGCAGGTATCTGCAACACGTAGGCCTTGACCAGCGGTGCCTCGACAATCTTCGCCAATTCCGCATCGTTGTCGGCGATCAGACAAGTCCAGATGAACGCCGGTGTGATAGTCATCGGATCGCGACCTGCGCGCGTGGCTGAATCGCGCACCACCTTGAGCTTGGCTGCATAGTCTTCTGGTGAATACGCGCCTGCGGGCCACCAGCCGTCGCAGTAGCGGCCGATGATATCCAGCATGCGCGGTCCGCTGCCACCGGCCCAGATTCTCGGAACACGGCCTTCATACGGCTCGGTGTCGAGCCGTGCATGACGCAGCTTGTAGAACTGCCCTGAGAAATCCACCGGGCCTTCGCTTTTCCACAGCAGTTGGATGACCTGCAGCGCTTCCTCGAAGCGGGCTACCGGCTTGGCAAAATCGAATCCGTAGGGCACGGTATTTTCGGTCTCGCCGCTGCCTACGCCCAGGATGAAGCGGCCCCGGGATAGATGATCGATGGTCAGCGCCGACTGCGCCAACAGGGACGGATGACGTCGCACCGTGTCCACGACGCTGGTTGCAATCGTCACATTCTTGGTCAGGGCGGCGACGGCCGCGGCCACGGCGAGTCCATCCAGATGACGATGCGGCGAGGCAGAGGTAGTCGCGAGATCGGTAAATTCCGCAGTCCAGATCGCATCCGGCCAGAAGCTCACCATGTGATCGGGAAGCCAGACCGAGTGGTAACGGCCGCTATCCAGGGCATCAAGCTTGGATAGGTCCAGTGGAAGCGTCGTACGAACAAAAGCCGCCGGTTGAACGTTCATTGCTCGCTCCATTCGTCAGCGAATCTCGGCCCCGAAGATTATTACCGAGCCATCCTTCGTCAAGCCCAAGCCGGTCCATCTGCATACCGTTCTCATGTGCGGATAGAATCCGCCAGCTCGAGTGCCGCGCGCGCAACCCGTATCCGATCATCCAGCGTCTTCATCAGGGTATCGGCGCGTGCCTGAGCAAGTTCGAATGCGGCGGGCCCGTCGCGCTCATCGATCAGCATTCCGTCGATGAGCTCGCCGTAGTGCCGGACGAGCGCGGTAGCGCTGACCTCTATGCCGAGTTCGCGCATCAATTTGGCGGTCGGTCCCTTCACCGCGGTTCCGCCGACGAGCGGCGACACCGCAATCACGGGCACGTCGGTCTGCATGAGCGCCTGTCGGATGGAGGGCACCGCCAGAATGGGATCGATGCTCAGAAAAGGATTGGATGGTGCGATCAGTATGGCACGCGTGTGCGCGTCTCGGAGCGCCTCCAGCACGCCAGGCGCGGCTTGCGCGGACGCCGCGCCGTGGAAGCGGATTGCCTTCACCACGGGCTCACACTTTCGAGCGACGAAATACTGCTGGAATTCAAGTTCACCCTCCTCAGCCTGTACTCGCGTCGCAACGGGATCGTTACTCATTGGCAGGATTTTCGCCTTGATCCGCCAGGCTGTCGCAAAGTCGGCGATGATCGCCGACAGTGCCTCTCCCGAGCGCAGCCGCTGCGTACGAAGCACATGCAAGGCGAGGTCGCCGTCCCCGAGCGCGAACCAATGCGGGCCCCCGAGTGACCGCATCGCCTCCATGAAGCTCCAGCTCTCACCCTCGCGACCCCAGCCCTGTGCGACGCTTG
>DATMRM010000459.1:0-2720 GCA_035566155.1 Steroidobacteraceae bacterium
GACGCAAAGCCCGTGTATCATTTCGCTTGGACAAACGCGACACCATGACCATCCGAGCGCGGCCTAGCGGAAATCCATCGCCGACGAGTCGCAGCTCGCCGCGAATGCCGGATAGAGTCCGAGCGGCAAGGCATCGGGCCAGCGACGCCGCAGCTCGGACAGCCAGCGATGCGCTGCCTCATTGAGGCCAGGCAGCACGTCCGCGGATGTGGTCATTTCGATCACGGCCTGGAGATACCAGAGGAGCCGACCTCTTATTGACCAGATGCCCCATTTCGAATCGTCCTTCAGCGCCGCTTCGAGGTGCCAGGAAAGGCACGTGAAGAGCCAGATCGCCGCCACGTAGGCGAGTTCGGCACGATAGGCGAAATCATCGCGCGCAAGCGGCATGGCCTTTGTGATCTCGGCCCGATAGACGTCGGCGATACGTCTCGCGACATCGGCCGGAACACGACCCGCACACCAGCAGGTCGGAAATCCGATCTGCCAGTAGATGCCATCAAGCAGCGCATGCGATGGACGCGCATGCTCGTAGTCGATCAGGCGCACGCTGCCGTCCACGATCAGGGCGTTGTCCGGGCAGGGATCGCCGTGAACGAGACATTGCCATGGGCCGGGATCACGGTGTCTCGCGGATAGCAGCTCCAATTCGCTGGCCGGTGGCGCGCCGCCCAGCCTGTCCACGATCAAATCGGCCTGCTTCTCAATGCGCCATCCAGATGGACGGCGCGGACGGTCGGCGCCGAAGATGGATTGGAACGTCGCATGATGCGACGCCAGGCAATTGGCTGTATCGGCATGGAGGTGCCCCAATGCACCTGCGTAAAGCGTGAGTGCGCGCTCTGCCTCATCGGCAGTGCATTTGAGAAGCGGATCGACGAGCGACGGCAGGTCAATGCCGAGATCCTCGAAGACCAGAAGGCCGCGCGAAACATCGCCGGCCAGAAGCGCTGCGCCGTGGCCACGGCCTGGAGCTTGCGCGGCAATATATGCAGCGGCTACCCACTCCCTCACCAGGCCTGAGTTTTCCAGCGCATCCTCGGCGGCGGGATCATAGCTCACCGATCGCGTCGCCTTCACGAGAACAGAGCGAACACGCCCCTCGGCGTCAACCGCGCGAGCGCGGCCAATAAAGTTTCGCCTCCGCTCATCACTGACACGCTGCATCTCGTCGATCTTTACCGTGCAGCCGGAGGCGCCGGAGAGCGCCGAGGCGGTCTGGGCAATGATTTCTGAAACGTCAACAATTCGCAGATCGTTCATGGCGAGCCATCGATTGCGTTCGAGCGCCAGACTTTCAACGATTGCTACGTTACTGCGATTACCATTCGTCGTCGTAGTACTGCCACCGCGGCGAGTACCGCCGGCGCGGCGGTGGCGCCTGCGGCCGCATTCTGGCTTGCAGCGATAGGGTCGGTCTTGCCGGAGGCGGTGACGTCTTGGGCAACGCGCTTTGCTCGGAAACCTTGGCAAACAGGCGCGCCACGTCTTCCCGCATCGCCTTGAGCTGCTCAATGGCCTTTGAATTGTCGGTGGCGATCTGGTCCTGCTTCACCTTCAGCTGTTCGATCTCTTGCTTCAGATTCGCGACATCGCGCGCCGTCGCCTGCTGCAACTGCATCAGCTCGGAGATCCCGGCAGCCGCTGACGCGGCGTCTTGCGGCCCGGTCCGAGCGAGCGGTGCTGCTTGCGCGGGCGCGGCCTCCTCTGCCATGATCAGCTTAAAGGGTGGATCGGGCTGCGCGGACAACGGCGGGTTTGCTGGCTGCGAGAATGACGTTGAAACGCGTTGCGGCGTCCAACGGGCTGCAATCAGCGTGACGGCGTCACGATACAACTGCGGCACGAGGGCTGCGACGACAAGGCACGCCGCCAACAGCACGCCGATAGGGAGCAGGTTGATCGAGCCAGGCACCGCTGACTTTTCTCGCGATGGCTGCGGGCCGGGTCTGGCCACGGGATTGCGGGCATCATCCTCGGGTCTGGCCGAAGGGTTGCCTGCATCATCCCGCTCCATTTTTGAAAGCCGTTCAGTCACGCGTGCGATCTCTTCATCTACACTCGCGATCCGTTCACGGACACCCGCGAGTTGTTCATCGGCGCGCGCGATCAAGACATCCTTTGTATTCGGTGTGGAGTTCATTGGCGTTTCCCTCTCCGTCCAATGTCATCCGCGGATGGGGTCAAACATCCAGCAGGTCGACCGCCAGCCAAAGACCTCAATGCAATCTTGTAAGACTCGGACGACAGAATGTACAGGACCACGTCACCTGACGCGCCAAGTCCGACCGTGCGGCCAGCGCGCGCGGGGGAATGGAGGCTTCAATGAAGTGCCTGCGCATTGACTCGACAGCGGATGGCGTGTCGCATTTCGATCAAGTCGAAATTTCCGACAAGCTCCCGGCAGGTTCACCTCCAGACCACAGCGTTCGAATTGTCGGCAAATTATGCGGCGACACGCCATCCGTTTCACGCGCATTCCGTCGGGCGCGCGACATTCAGCCAACCTTGCTCGCCCGCACCGACGGAGGTGATCGAGTAGGGCTCGCTTTGCTGCGGTGCATGAGTCCGAAAAGGCGGCGATCTGCGCCACGGTCAAGGCCACACCGGAGTTTGCCGAGCGCGCCGAGATCATTGAAAGTGTGCCGGGTCTGGCCGAAACGGCCTCTGCGACCCTCATTGCAGGGATGCCTGAACTCGGACAGGTGAGCGACGTGGTT
>DATMRM010000460.1:0-5097 GCA_035566155.1 Steroidobacteraceae bacterium
AACGGGAAGGGCACAAACGTGGTGGCCAGCACGATGCCGGGAACGGCAAAAATGATGTGAATGTCGTGCTCCATCAGATAGGGCCCGAGCAATCCCTGAGCGCCGAACATCAGCACATAGATGAGGCCGGAGATGACCGGCGAGACCGCGAACGGCACATCGATCAGTGTGATGAGCGCGTTCTTGCCGCGGAACTCGAACTTGGCAATGGCCCACGCCGCGCACACACCGAAGATGACGTTGAGGGGCACGGCGACCGCGGAGGTCAGCAGTGTCAGCCGCATGGCGGCCAGCGCGTAGGGATCCAGCAGCGCATCGATGTAAGGGCCGATCCCTTTGGCGAAGGCCTCGAAGAACACGATCAGCAACGGCAGCACCACCAGCGCGACCAGATAGAGCAGGGCGATCGCGAGCAACGAATAGCGCCCGACTTCCTCCGGAATCTGCTGACCGCGAATCATCGCGTCTGGCGGCGCGACTGCGCCCACAGTTGCAGGGCGTTGATACCGAACATCAGTCCGAAGGAGGCGGTCAGCATCACGACCGCGATCGCGGTGGCTTCGGCGTACTGATACTGCTCGAGCTTCGTCATGATCATCAGCGGGGCGATTTCCGATACCTTCGGGATGTTGCCGGCGATGAAGATGACCGAACCGTATTCACCGACCGCACGTGAGAAGCCCAGTGCCGCGCCGGTGAGCAGTGTTGGCCACACCGAAGGCAGTACCACCCACAGGAAGGTCTGCAGCCGCGAGGCGCCGAGTGTCTCGGCGGCACGTTCAACCTCGCGGTCCAGGTCGCCCAGCACCGGCTGAAGCGTGCGAACCACGAACGGCAGACTGACGAAAGCGAGCGCCACGACCACTCCCAAAGGGGTATAGGCCACCCGTACGCCAAACGGCACCAGCAGCTGACCGATCCAACCGTTCGGCGCATAGAGCGCGGTGAGAGCAATGCCGGCCACAGCGGTAGGCAATGCGAACGGCAGATCGATGATGGCGTCGAACAACCGCCGGCCCGGGAAACGCTGCCGCGTCAATGCCCAGGCAATGATGAATCCCATCACCGCATTGACGGCCGCTGCCAGCAGCGCGGCGCCGAAACTCAGGCGCAGCGAGGCCAGAACACGCGGTGCGGTGACCACCTGCCAGAATTTTTCCGGGCCGAGCTCCGCCGATCGCACAAACGTTACCGATAGTGGGATCAGCACCAGCAGCGACACATACGTGATCGTGAAGCCCATGGTCAGTCCGAAGCCAGGCAGGATGCGGAAGCTGCTGCGGGCGCGCGGTGCCGGATCCTCGTCGGGCTGAAGCGTCATTGCGATGCTGGCGTCGGTCATCGATTCAGTGTCCGAAGATCTGGTCGAAGCTGCCGCCGTCATCGAAATGCTTGTGCTGGGCCTGCTCCCAGCCGCCGAAGGTATCGTCGATCGTCACCAGCTTCAGCGCCGGGAACTGCTTCGAGAACTGTTGCATAACCTCCGCGGCGCGCGGCCGGTAGAAGTTCTGCGCGATGATCCGTTGCCCCTCGTTGGTATACAGGTACTGCAGGTACGCCTCTGCCACTTTGCGCGTACCGCGTCGGTCGACGACCTTGTCCACGACTGTCACCGGAGGTTCGGCCAGGATGCTCAGTGAGGGGATCACGATCTCCAGTTTGTCTGCACCCAGATTTTGCTTGGCGAGCAGCGCCTCGTTCTCCCACGCGAGCAGTACGTCGCCGATACCGCGATCGACGAATGTGACGGTCGCACCGCGCGCCCCCGAGTCGAGGACCGGCACATTGGCGAACAGCTTGCCCATGTACTCACCGGCATGGGCGTCATCGCCACCAGGCTGTTTGGCCGCCCAGCCCCAGGCCGCCAGATAGTTCCAACGCGCACCGCCCGAGCTCTTGGGGTTCGGTGTGATCACCTGTACACCCGGGCGGATCAGATCGTCCCAGTCGCGCAGGTTCTTGGGATTGCCCCGACGCACCAGGAAGACGATGGTTGAGGTATAGGGTGCGCTGTTGTTTGGCAGTCGCGCCGCCCAGTCTTCCGGAATCAGCCGCGCCTGCTTGTGTAGCTCGATGAGGTCGTAGGCCAGCGCCAGTGTGGCGACGTCCGCCTGCAAGCCGTCGATGATGGCGCGGGCCTGCTTGCCCGAGCCACCGTGACTCTGTCGGATGGTGAGCTGCTCGCCGCTCTGCGCGAGCCACTGGGCAATGAAGGCCTTGTTGATCGCCTCATACAACTCGCGGGTTGGGTCATACGAGACGTTCAGCAGGGTCAGCGGCTCCTTGCCTGAAGGCTGAGAATTCTCCGAGCAGCCAGCTGCCAGGGCGCCTGACGCGCCAGCCAGCAGGCTCAGCGCGCGCCGTCGGGTCACAACAGCTGGCATCAGTTGGCGTTCCCTTGAATGGCGTCGTCGGCCTGTGAGTCAAACAAAGAGTGAATGCCGCCGACGCGGCCGTCGGCAATCCACGGCAATCCAGAGAAGGAGAGCAATACCGGACTGCGCGCGTGCTCATTCAGCAGCGGGCGGAAATCCTCAGTGAGGCGCTGTTCCAGCTCGCGCGGCGAGCCGTCCATTCCCAGCACGATCAGCGAGGACTCGGTCGATGCGGCCAGGTGCGAGACCCAGCTGTTGAGATCACCGATCTGCACGTCGGTCCGGATATCCAGACCATGCGTCTCCTGTAGTTCCGCACGCGCATCCAGCAGGCGTCGGAACGAGTTGGTGACTTCCGAACGCGGTGCCATGGGGCTTTGCACGCTGACGAAAGTCGCCTCGGCGTGCAGGTGCCGCATGAGGCTCGCGACCAGTCCGAGGGTGGCGGAACGCGCCGCTTCGCCCTGCACGTAGATCAGCATGCGACGCGGCAGCGTGGAGTCCGGGGGTATGACGAGCACACGGTGTCGGCCCTGTGCCGCCGCGGCAACGATTTCGTTGATCGCGCCGGCGCCCCCGGCGATGACGCCGACACCGGTCTGCGCGGTATCGCGCTCACGCGTGTCCTGCGCATCCAGCACCGGAGCCTGCGTGCTTTGCACCAGCTGGCGCAGCAGCGGCGAGCGCATCAACAGGTTCACGGCGGCAGCAGCGGCGCTGAGAATCCGGAAACTCGAGATCGGCGTGGGCAGCACGTGGAATCGCCGAATACCGAGCGTCACACGTTTGCCTACCTGCAGCGGAAACACGCCCTGTTCGGTGTTGGTGCGCATGGCGTCGATCACGACGTCAGGGGTGTGGATCGCCGCTTCGCTTGCATCGGGCAGATGCTCACGACCAATTGCCGAAACCACGCCGCTTTCGCGAGTGAGCTGAATGCGCAGCCGTTCAAACACGCCACCGAAGTCCACCGACAGGACATGGCCGTCGCTCAAATGCGCGCTGCGCAGCCGCTCGGTGTCTTCCACGATCTCCACGTCCTCCGGCCGGACGATGGTCACGACCTCGTTGCCCGCGTCGGCCGCCTTGAGGCTGTCGGCGCTCGCAAGAAAATGGTTGCCGATCCGCAGCCCCTGATGACTGCGCTCGCCGAGGAACAGATTGGCGGCGCCCAGGAAGGTGGCGACGAAGCGACTGGCGGGTCGCCGGTAGAGTGTTTCCGCCCGGCCGGTCTCGAGCAGCCGCCCGTTGTGCATGATGCCGATGCGATCGGCCAGCGCGAACGCTTCCTCTTGATCATGCGTGACCAGAATCGTCGTCATGCCGAGGCGTCGCTGTACCTGGCGGATCGTGTCGCGCAACTCGACGCGGATCTTGGCATCGAGCGCGCCGAAAGGCTCATCGAGCAATAGCACCTGGGGCTCATGCGCCAGCGCGCGCGCGACCGCCACCCGTTGCTGCTGTCCGCCCGACAGCTGTCCCGGCAGGCGCCCGGCAAAACCCTCGAGCGCCACGAGTTGCAGCAGTTCGTCGCGACGGCGTGCCCGATCACGACGCCGCACCCCGCGCACCCGCAACGCGAATTCGACGTTCTCCCCGACGGTCATATGACGGAACAGGGCATAGTGCTGGAAGACCAGTCCGACGCCGCGATCTCGGGCACGAACGTGCGTTACGTCTCGTCCATGAAAGGAGATTCGCCCGTGATCGACGTCGGTCAATCCTGCGGCGATGCGCAGCAGGGTACTCTTGCCGCTACCGCTGGGTCCGAGGAGTACAAAGAACTCTCCGGCCTCAATCTGTAGCGAGACGTCATTGACGACCGGGGCGCTGTGATAGCGCTTCGTAATCTGCTCGAAATTGATCGACATGCATGCTTACCGCCCGGGTATCGTATGAATTTCCGGGTGCCGGGTCAGTTCCAAGCTGGTAACAATGCAGTTATGAAAAATCGATCACGGTTTACGCTTTGCCTTGACCCAGCGCTTGCGCTATCGTGCGTTTTCCTTCCATTTCAAAGATTTAACGAATGAAAGTCACCATCTTCGGCTCAGGCTACGTGGGGCTGGTCACCGGCGCTTGCTTGGCCGATACCGGCAATCACGTGGTCTGCGTGGACATCGATGCCAGCAAGGTCGAGAGGCTGAACCGAGGCGAGGTGCCGATTCATGAGCCGGGGCTCGATGTCCTGATCAAGCGCAATCGCGAAGCCGGGCGTATGGAGTTCACCACCGACAGCGCCCGCGGTATCGAGCACGGGTTGTTCCAGCTGATCGCGGTGGGAACACCCCCGGACGAAGACGGTTCGGCCGACCTGAGGCATGTGCTGAGTGTGGCGCGCGCCATCGGTACGCACTTGACGCGCTATGCGATCGTGATCACCAAGTCCACTGTGCCGGTCGGTACCGCTGACCGGGTCCGGATGGAAGTGCACTCGGCTTTGGCCGCGCGGGGCGCAGCGGTTGAATTCGACGTGGTCTCCAACCCTGAGTTCCTGAAGGAGGGCGCGGCGCTGGATGACTTCATGAAGCCGGATCGTGTGGTCGTCGGCACCGACAACCCGCGCACCACCGAGTTGATGCGAGCACTGTACGAACCCTACACGCGCAACCACGATCGCCTGGTGGTCATGGACATTCGCTCGGCAGAACTCACCAAGTACGCCGCCAACGCCATGCTCGCGACCAAGATCAGCTTCATGAATGAGCTGGCCAATCTGGCG
>DATMRM010000461.1:0-4861 GCA_035566155.1 Steroidobacteraceae bacterium
TCTATTTCCTCGATAACGAAGTAATCATCGAACCATCGCCCGGCGACCGGCGCGCTTGGCCCGGGCAGCAGCGGCGCGTCTTTCCCATGAATTCGATGCTGATACTCGGGGTAAGCGTAAGGGGCGACGAACGCGAAAACCGCCGTGGCCACTGCGAGGATGGCCAGTGACAATGAGACGCGACGCCGCACGGAGTTCATGCCTCGCCATGATAAGAAGATCCGTCCTGCAATGAAGCGCCGAGCGTACCGGCAGCCACACCGCGCTTCGACTCGGGGCTCGGCCCCGAGACTGCCGCGCACGCGGCTGACGGCGCTGAGAGCAACACCGTCCACGGCCCTCCTCGAAGGTCACGGACGACAGCCGCGATGGCCAGGTATTCCCTTACATTGGCCGGCGAGAACTTAAGCCAGTGGGTGAACCTCACCCGCTGAGTTGCGTCCAGCCCTGCGCGGTTCGCGACGTACCACTCGGCGGCTTCCTGCGTCACGTCGCGCGCCCGATCATCCCGGTCGTTCATGCCACCTCAATCCGTGCTGCGGGCCGGCGGCCCAATAACGGCCGTCACCGGGGGAATCATCGCCTGAAGGCGGGCACCTCCGCGGAAGCTCAGACGAGCGAAGGAGCTCAAGTCACGATTGCGCCTGGCGACGGGCTGCTCCGGGCAGCGCTATTGCGCGCAAGGACTTAAGCGCTCTCCAGGCCTCCGGGGTCAACAGCAAAGAGCCGCATTCGTGAAGTTCGGGTACCAGAAAACGCAGCGCCTTGGCGCAGACACCAACAGCGCCGAGCCCTCGTGAGGCGACGAAGGCGCGAGCGGTAGCTGAAACTCTGCCTGGGTCCTCAGGGCAAAAACTGCCTGCAGCAGTCCAGGGTCGATTGAGGATCTGTATCTCGGGAACTGGCGGCCGACTGCCGTGCGCCTAGGAATCCTGCGTTGTGCTTATTCTGCTGGCAACGCGGCTTGCGTGGCGCTCCCGAAAAAGGAGCGCCACGCATCATCAGCCGACATGCGCTCGACTCGCCAGCTCCAACATCCGGACAGCCGCAGGGTCTAAGTTAGTGCGCTACTGGCTCTGGCCCTGGTTCTGACTCTGGACCAGGGGGATCTTGGACGCGAGCTGCAGGTCGATCAGCAGCGAAATGCGACGCTCGAGTTGCGTAAACGTCGCGGCCTTCTTACCACCGATGGCCTGCGTCACGATAGGCAGATACTTCGCCCGCAGTTGTGCGGCCTGGACGTCTACTTCCTGGACCTGCTTAGCGAGAGCGACGGCCTGATCGTCGGTAAGACTGCCCCAGTGATCCGCATATTCCTGAAGCGCTGCGTACTTCTTATCGTTGATCTTCACCAACTCGGCCGTGAACTTGTCGTAGATCGGCCAGAATTTCGTGGCGTCACTGTCGGTTAGAGTCAGGTTCTGCGCGATCAGCTGCTTTTTTTGCGAGCGAATATCGTGACGCAGCAGGTCCAGATCCTGCGAGCTGATCACGTGCTGATCCTTACCGGGTGCGGCGGCGCCCGGAGCGCCGGCCGACTGTGCCCCGGCCAATGCCGAGAAAGCGAGCCACGTGCCCGCTGTCACAGCCGTTAAAAACTTTCTCTTCACAATCATCTCCTTCGTTGTATTGCAACAAATACTGCGAGACCGCTTGTATGCAACACATACTGCCAGACCGCCTGAATGGCCTTCCCGCCCGCAGAATCGAGTTGAAACCGGCAAGACCCCTGATTTGCGATTCAGCTTTCGAGCTCTGATGTTCGGTTGACCGCTTAAATCCGAACGTGGACTGAGCCCAAGCAGCGTGAGGTCGTACGGGCGACCCTACGGAGTTCGACGGCGACCACAATTGGACCTTGGGCCCATTCGCGCATGATCAAAGCCGGAAATTCCGCTAAGCTGTAGACCGCGTCCAAGGAAATCTCCATCTGGTCATGGTCGCCCGGATGAAGATGCTCGCAGGGTCGAAAGAAGAAAATGCCACCGGATCCGTATAAATCTGGCAGCGTGCTGTCGGAACCCTTTGAGAGGTTTGGAGCACTCCGGCCCCGACCGCGGGACGTCCCGCGTTCTCGATCGGTGAAGCTCGCAGCGCTTATTTCCGAGTGCACGCGCCGGCTGGCCATAAATCCCGGACGGCTGCCGCAGGTCGAGCTGACGTCGATACTGCAGCCGCTGCTCGAACGTGCGCAGCTCGACGTGTTTTGCCTTGTCAGGATGCCGGCGGGCGCGAGCCCCGAGATCGTTTATCACGTCGAGCCACACGGATCACCGTTACCTGCGCAGGCCGCGCGCGCCAACCAGTGGTTGCCGTGGCTGGCGGAGAAGTTCGCCAAGGACCCGAAGCAGCTGCTGATCCGGAGCGTCGCCGAGCTGTCGCCGTCCGTGCGGGCCGCCTGGCGTAGCTTGAGTGGCGGGCGTGTGCGGTCATTGCTGTTGGTGCCCGCGCTGATGAGTCAGGAAGTGCGCTATGTGGGCGTGTTCGGTTGCAGCGACGACCATGCCGCCGGTACCGACGGCGACGCTCGACACCTGAAAAAGCTTGCCGAAGGCGTTGCCCTCGTCATCGGCCGATGTGATTCGCACGAGGTAACGGACCAGGCGCGCAAATTCGAGCAGCTGATGAGCCGGCTACTGCGTGGGTTTGGTGCTGCGCACTGGACGCAGATCGACGCGCAGATCGGTCGCGCCCTGGAAGACATCCGCAACTTCCTGGATGTGGACCAATGCGCGCTGCTGACGATTGGGCCAGGCGACGGTGAGGCGACCATCGCCAACCTGGCTAGTCGTGACATCGACTTTCCGCTGGGCGTACCGGTCAACTACTCCGTCGCCGTGCCGTGGCTATTTGGCAGGCTGGTAAATCGGCGCGAAACGATCGCGTTCAGCCGGCCAGAGGATCTGCCGTCGGACGCCGCGATCGACCGGCGTTACCTTGAGAGTGTGCGCACCCATGCGGCGGTGTACGTGCCTTACACGATGGATGGTCTGGCGCGCTTCATCTTCTCGGTGGTCGTGAACGACCGTGCGAGATCCTGGTCGCCGGGTGTGATCGAGCAGATCGAGGCCGTCGGCGCGGCCTTTCTGAGTCCGATTCGCCGCAAGACCACCGGTGCTGCGGGAGCGCAGGCACAAGAGCAGCTGGTCAGTGCACAGCAGTTCTCCCAAGCGACGCTCGATGCCCTGCACAAATACGTAGCCGTCATCGATGTCACCGGTCAGCTCGTCCGTGCCAGCGACCTGTGGGGCAGCATTGGCGGCGACACCCCGTGTGTGCTCGACGCGGTGAAGGGCGGCGGTAACCTCTTAGCCGCACTCGAGACCCTACAGGGACCGCTGCGCGAGCGGGCACTCAGGCTTTCAGAGGGCGTGCGCAGCGTGCTCAGCGGTGATGTTCCGTGCTTCGACACGGAGCTGAATCTGCAGCCCTCGCAGGCACCGCGCTGGCTGCACGTTCGCGTGCAACAGTTCGTAGTTTACGGGTCGGTGTTTGCAGCCGTGTCCTACGAGGACGTGACGCAACGGCACCAGAGGGAACAGGAGTTGCAGCTGCTGCGCGATCACCAGTGGCATTCCGACCGGGTCGCCCAGACCGGGGTCCTGATCGCATCACTGGCGCACGAACTCAGTCAACCGCTGGCGGCCGTCCTGATCAATGCGCAGACGGGCTTGCGGCTGTTGGCCGACGACAAGCTCATCCCGCAGCTCAATCGCGAAATTCTCAGCGACATCGTGGCCGATTGTAAGCGCGCCGGAGCGGTCATCGAGTCGCTGCGCATCATGCTGCGGCGCCGGAAGACCGAGCAAAAACCCGAAGATCTGGCGGAAATTGTCAGTCGCATCGTCCGCTTGCTGCACAGCGAGGCCGTGGATCAGCGCGTGGAGATCGCCGAACGCTACCAGGACGGCTGCGTCGTCACCGCCGATCGGGCGCAGATCCAGCAGGTGGCGCTGAACCTCATCGTGAATGCGATCGAGGCGATGGCGGACGTGCCCGCGCCGAATCGGCACCTGCGGGTCAGCGTCGCGCGCTGGAGGGACGATAAGGTGCTTCTGTCGGTGCGTGACAGCGGCGTCGGCATTACCGAGGAGCAGATGGACAAAGTCTTCGAGGCGTTCTGGACCACGAAGGCCCACGGCACGGGGATGGGACTTCCGATCTGCCAGGCGATTGTCGAAACGCACGGCGGCACGATCTGGATCAAGCGCCAGAAGGTCGGTTCGACCTTTTACGTCGCGCTGCCGTTGGCGCATGTACAACCTTTGACTAAGCAATTGCAGTCGCGCGGCCGGAGGGGCAAGGCGGCATGATTGGGACGGCGACGGACGACACCACCATCTTTCTGATTGACGACGACGAGAGCCTGCGTCGCAGTCTTTCCCGCCAGCTGACGCACGCGGGCTGGAAGGTCGAGGCATTCGCGAGCGCGCTGGACTTTCTTGAACGCGCCTCGTACGAGGGCACCGGGTGCGTCGTGTTGGACGTGCGCTTGCCGGAAATGATGGGACCGGAGTTGCACGTCGAGATGGTGAATCGCGGCATGACTCTGCCCGTCGTCTTTCTCACAGGTCACGGCGACGTGCCAACTTCCGTCAACGCCATGAAGCGCGGCGCTGTCGACTTTCTCACCAAGCCTGTCGATGGCGATTTACTCGCCGCGACCATCCGCGCGGCGATTGACCGTCACGCGGTCCAGCGCCGCTCGGATATCCAACAGCAGGCCTTCGAGGAACGTCTGCGACTGCTCTCGCCGCGCGAGCGCGAGGTGCTGGATTTCGTGGTTGCCGGCTGCCTTAACAAGCAGATAGCGGACAAAATGGGAATCACCCTGAAAACCGTCAAGGTGCACCGCGCCCGC
>DATMRM010000462.1:0-4052 GCA_035566155.1 Steroidobacteraceae bacterium
CCTGATGCAGATCTTGAAGAACCTGCTGTCGAACGCGTTCAAGTTCACCGACCACGGCGGTGTGCGCCTGCACGTCGGCGTCGCGGCCGGCGGCTGGAGTGCGGATCATCCGGTGCTCAGTCAGGCGCAGCCGGTGATCGAGTTCTCGGTCAGCGACACCGGTATCGGCATTCCGCCGGAGAAGCAGCGCATCATCTTCGAAGCGTTCCAGCAGGCCGATGCCGGTACTGCGCGCAAGTACGGTGGCACCGGCCTGGGGCTGGCGATCTCGCGCGAGCTGGCGCACCTGCTCGGTGGCGAGATCCGCCTGAGCAGTATTCCCGGCAGCGGCAGTACCTTCACGCTGTATCTGCCGCTGGCCTATACCGGGCCGGCCTCCAAGCCACATGGGCTGGCGGGCCCGTCGGCGACCGCGAGCTCGATCGCGCAGACCGGTCTGCATCCGATCATCGTGCCGGCGGTACGGGCCGATGATCTGGTGGACGACCGCGAAGCGTTGCAACCCGGCGAGTCGGTGCTGCTGATTGTCGAGGACGATCCGCACTACGCGCGTGTGCTGCTGAGTCTGGCGCGCGATCGCGGCTTCAAGGCACTGGTGGCCAAGAACGGCACCGATGCGCTCGATCTGGCGCGCCGTTACAAGCCGATGGCGATCACGCTGGACGTGTTCCTGCCCGATATGCTTGGCTGGACTGTGCTCAGCAATCTCAAGCGCGATGTGGCGACCCGCCACATCCCGGTACAGATCATCACGATCGAGGAGGAGCGGCAGTACGGACTGGAGCGCGGTGCGTTCTCGTTCATCAATAAGCCGCTGACCACGGACGGACTGGAAGTCGCGTTCGATCGCATCAAGCGTTTCACCGAGCCGCGGCAGCGCGAACTGTTGGTGGTCGAGGACGACTCGGCCGAGCAGCTCAGTATCCGCGAACTGATTGCGCACAACGACGTCGTCATCACCATGGCCGGCAGCGGCAACGAGGCGCTGGGGCTGCTGGCAGAGCGCAGCTTCGATTGCATCGTGCTCGATCTGCGCTTGCCGGACATGACCGGCTTCGAACTGCTCGACCGGATGCAGGCGGATGACCGCCTGGCGGATGTGCCGGTGGTGGTGTTCACTGGTCGCGAGCTGTCGGACTTGGAGCAGAACGAACTCAAGCGCAAGGCCAAGAGCATCGTATTGAAAGGCGTGCAGTCACCGGAACGGCTGTTCGATGAGACCGCGCTGTTCCTGCACCGGGTCATCGCCGACCTGCCGCCGTCGAAGCAGAAACTGATCGAGACGCTGCACCAGAGCGATGAGTCGCTGCGCAACCGCAAGGTGCTGGTGGTCGACGATGACATTCGCAACATCTTTGCGCTCAACAGTCTGCTCGAGCGACACAATATGCAGGTGATCAGCGCCAACAACGGCCAGGAGGCAATCCGTCTGGTGGAGACGACACCTGAGCTGGCGCTGGTGCTGATGGATATCATGATGCCCGAAATGGACGGCTACGAGACCATGCGGCGCATCCGCACCCATCACGAGTTCCGGCGGCTGCCGATCATCGCGTTGACGGCGAAAGCAATGAAGGGCGACCGTGAAAAATGCCTGGAGGCGGGCGCTTCGGACTACGTAGCGAAACCGGTCAATACCGAGCAGCTGTTGTCACTGGTGCGTATGTGGCTGCATCGATAGACACGGCTGCCGGCGACAGGCGCGCCGACAAGGTCAATATTCTGCTGGTTGACGATCAGCCGGCACGGCTGATGTCGTACGAGACGATTCTGAGCGACCTCGGCCAGAACCTGATCATGGCGCGCTCGGGTCTCGAAGCGCTCGAGCGCCTGATGCAGCACGAGTTTGCTGTGGTACTGCTCGACGTCAACATGCCGGGGATGGACGGTTTCGAGACCGCGAGCATGATTCACGAGCATCCGCGCTTCGAGAAGACACCGATTATTTTTGTGACCGGCGTGCACGTGTCCGAACTGGATCGCCTGCAGGGCTATCAGCTCGGCGCGGTGGACTATGTATCGATCCCGGTGGTGCCGGAGATCCTGCGCAGCAAGGTCGCGGTCCTGGTCGAGCTGTATTGTCAGCGGCGCGAACTCAAGCGGTTGAACTGCAGCCTCGAGGAGGCCAACACGGCGCTGGCGCAGGCCAATTCGACCCTGCAGGCCGAAAAGAATCGCGAGCTCGAGCAACTGAACGCGACCCTGCGCGAGGCCAACCGGCTGAAGGATGAGTTTCTGGCGATGCTGGCGCACGAACTGCGCAATCCTCTGGCGCCGATCCACAACGCGGTACAGCTGATGCGAAGTCCGGTGCTGCCGGCGGCGCAGCTGAGCTGGGCGCGTGATGTGATCGGGCGTCAGGTCGGGCATCTGACGCGGCTGGTAGACGACCTGCTGGACGTGTCGCGCATCACGCGCGGCAAGATCAACGTCAAGCGTGAGCTGATCGAGATCGCGACCGTCGTAGCGCGCGCGGTGGAGACCGTCCAGCCGATGCTGGCAGGGCAGAGTCACGAACTGGTGATGAACGTGGAGCCGACCCCGCTGTACGTCGAGGGTGATCTGACGCGCCTGACGCAGATCGTCGGCAACATCCTCAGCAATTCGATCAAGTACACCGACGCCGGTGGGCGCATCGAGCTGAACGTGAGCGCGGTGCGGGATCGCGTCGAGATCCGTGTGCGCGACAACGGCATCGGCATCGAATCGGCAGCGCTGCCGGCGGTGTTCGATTTGTTCACGCAGGCGGCTCGTTCGGCGGAGCGCGCGCAGGCGGGTCTGGGCATTGGATTGGCGCTGGTGAAACGTCTGGTTGAGTTGCACGGCGGTCTGGTGGAAGCGCACAGCGACGGTCTGGGTCAGGGCAGTGAGTTCATCGTCTGGCTGCCACGCGTGATACGCGAGGCGGATCGATCGATCGTGCCGCTGCAGCCCGCGCCGACCGCCGCGAACTGCGCATCGGGGAGCCGTCGCATTCTGCTGGCGGACGACAATCGCGACGCGCTCGACAGTCTGGCCGAACTGCTGGCGATAGCCGGTCACGAGACTCACAAGGCGGGGGACGGCGCGCAGGCGCTGGAAGCGGCCACGCGTTTACGGCCCGATGTCATTCTGCTGGATATCGGCATGCCCGGCATGGACGGCTATGAGGTGGCGCGCCGCATCCGGGCGCAACCCTGGGGACGCGAGCCGACGCTGGTGGCATTGACGGGCTGGGGCCAGGACAATGATCGCAAACGCTCCAGCGAGGCCGGTTTCGATGCGCACTGGGTCAAGCCGCTGGAGCTGAACCGGCTCTGGAACCTGCTGGAATCGCTGCCAGGAGCGGACCGTTCCGCCGCGGCGGCGCGTGTCGGCACAAACTGAGTACACTGCGCGGATGAACTCCGCGCCGATACCTATCACCGGATCCACCGCCGCTGAGGCGGCTGGCCTGCAACGCTCCCTGGCCCCGCGTCACGTGACCATGATTTCGATGGGCGGAATCATCGGTGCGGGACTGTTCGTCGGCAGCAGCGCGGCAATCTGCGCCGGTGGCCCGGCGATCGTCCTGAGCTATCTGCTGGCCGGAATCATGGTGCTGATGATCATGCGCATGCTGGGAGAGATGGCGGTGGCGTTGCCGCAGGTGCGCTCCTTCAGCGAATTTGCGCGCGCCGGCCTGGGTGACTGGGCCGGATTTCTCGCGGGCTGGCTGTATTGGTACTTCTGGGTGGTGGTGATTCCGATCGAGGCGATCGCCGGGGCCAATATCCTGCACGGCTTTCTGCAGGGCTCGATCGATCTGCCGGTGTGGGTGCTGGGACTTGCACTGATGGGTCTGATGACGGGTGTGAATCTGATGTCAGCACGCTCGTTCGGCGAGTTCGAGTTCTGGTTTGCTTCGATCAAGGTCGCCGCCATCGTGGTATTCATCGCGATCGCGGGCGCGTATGCCTTCGGACTGACCGCACCCCACGGCGCGACGCTTGCCAATCTGACGGATGCCGGCGGATTCATGCCGCACGGTTGGGTCGCCGTTCTGGCGGGTGTCACCACGGTATTTTTTGCAA
>DATMRM010000463.1:0-10190 GCA_035566155.1 Steroidobacteraceae bacterium
TCGATTCAGTTTGCTGCATGATTCCTTCCTGCTGGAAATCCGCGGCGACGTCAGTCAACGATTCAGTTGAGCATGAAACCCGCGCAGTTCCAGATAACCTCATCACGAAAATGAGTAGCAAGAACCCTGCCGATCTGGCAGACGCGTGATTCGAGTGCTAACACCTCTGCCAAAACATGTCCGACATCACAATTGTCGGGCACCGAAAGGGCAAGTGACTGTCCAGGGAATGACATTGCCCTCAGCGGCGGCGGGCAGGCCCCAGGCGCGGACGAGCCGGCGAGGGCATTGGTTCCGGGAATCTGACCGCCGCGAACGAGGATGCCTACCTTCAGACGGGACGTATACCGCGCAAACCGATTCTCAGAGCACGCGTGGCAACGAACACTTCGCGCAGAAACAGCAGCAATCCGGCGATAAAACTGAACATCGCCAGCACGAATAGCACGGCGATGACCTGTGACAGATGAAAATTTACAAAGGCGCCCACGAACAATGTCACCACGACCATGCACACCAGCAGCGCGCAGAGGGTGCACAGAGTGATCGAACGCCCCAGTAAGCGCGCACGCCGTGCCAGAGTTGCGAGTCTGCTTTGCAATTCGTGCAGGTCCTGCTCGTGCGTATCGCGCTCACTGCTCTCGAGCGATCGTGCCCGATCGACCACACGCGCCAGACGATTGGTCAGCATTGTCAGCGTGACGCCGACACCCGACAGCAGAAACACCGGCGCGACGGCGGTGCGCACGACCTCAGCGACCTCGGCGATCGGTTCAGCCATCGTTCATCCACCCCGGCGCTGAAAGCGGTAGCTGGAGGCCGGATCGGTTTGCGCCGACAGTCGGCCGGTGCCGGCCTGCTGCTCGCTCAGCAGTAAGTCATCGCCTTTGAGTTCGGCGCTGGTCTCCACCAGCATGCCTTCATGCTCGGCCGCGGGGCGGCAGGCGTTCGGCCGAATCGAGCCGCTGAATCCGCTATCGGTCCGGGTCCACAACAGCTCGCAGCCGAACAGCTGCTGCAGATCGTCCGGTAACAGTGCTTGCAGCACCTCTGGATTGTCGATCGACTGCGACCAGCGCTGTGGCTCCTTGAACAGATAGACCCGCTGAACGATGTGGTGCTCCTTGTCGCGCTCGAGCGTCCAGATACGCTGCGCCAACACTCTGCGTTTATCGTTGGCCGCGGTTTCACGCGCCAGCAGCACCAGACGACCGAGCGCTTGCAGGTTCAGCGGTTTGATCGACAGCACCACGGCCGTGTGCTGCGCGTCCTTCTCATCTTGCGTCTGCGCCAGGTTGTCGTAGTCACCCGGCAGGCTGTGCAGAAACTCCACAAACTCGGCCTCTTCCTTTTTCCTGCTGTCCGCCAGCACGGTGCCGGTCTGCGGCAGCAACCACAGTCCCAGCAACAAGGTCTTCAGGATCCTGACCGTCTGCTTAGGCATTTATTCACGCCACTCCACACGATAGTTGCGACCCAGCGTCATGATACGTTCGAGCAGCTCGCGATAGTCGACTCCCGCAGCTGCGGCCGATTCGGAAAAATCCTCGTCACGTGTCAGATTGGGATTGGCGTTGGCTTCCAGCATGAACACGCCGCCGTCGCTGCGCACACGAAAATCGATCCGCGCATACCCCGACAGATGTAACGCACGATAAATGCGGCGCGACAGCCGATCGAGCTGCTGCAGCACCGCCGGCGGCAGCTCCTGCGCAGCGCAGGTGGTGATTTCGTAGCGCTTTTGATAGGCACGGTCCCACTTGACCTTGCGGGTCGCAATGGCCGGAAGCGAGTCGGGCAAAGAGCCAAAGCGCATCTCCCATACCGGCAGCCGCGTGAGACGCTCGTTGCCGAGCACTCCGACATACAGCTCGCGCCCTTCGATGTATTCCTCGACCAGTGCATCCGAGCCAATCTGCTCGTGCATGAACTGTACTCGTTCGCGCAGCTTGGCGAGATCGTCCACGACCGATGCCTGTGCGATTCCCAGCGACGCATCCTCGGTCGCCGATTTCACGAACAGCGGCGGGCGCAGTCGTCGCGGCACGCTGACGCGCTGGCCGCGACGGAACACCGCGAACTGCGGCGTTGGAATGCGATGAAACGCCAGCAATTGCTTGCACAACACCTTATCGCGCGACAGCAGCAGGCCGCGTGGATTGCAGCCGGTGTACGGCGCCCGCATCAGCTCGAGGAATGCGACCACGTGCTGATCGTAGGTGACGATACCATTGAATTCCTCGAGCAGATTGAACACCACTTCCGGGCGCCAATCGATCAGCGCTGCACGCAGCTCGGTCAATGAATCCAGCACGCCGAGCGTCTGGACTTCGTGTCCGATGCCTCGCAGCGCACTGACGACGTCATACTCGGTGCGCCACTCATCGATCTCCTTTTCAGAGTAGCCATCCAGGCTGTCGGGTGGAACCAGACTCGAATGCACGACCACCAGCGCGCGCAGTTTTTTCATGCCCGCAATCGCAATCCCTGACTTCGCATATAAAGCTTTGCCAGGCGCCGCAGCGTGATACGCGTGTGGCGCAGTGACTCGCGCTGCGCTCCACGCACGTACAACTGCAGCCGCTCGCTGCGATGGATCGCAGTGCGCAGCACCTGATAGGCGGCATAGCGGGTGACGCCGGTGGCTCGGATCAGCGATGCCAGCAGGCCCTGTTTGTTGGCGCGCAGGAAGCTGGCGGCGCTCAGGGCGCGATGATCAGGCTCACTCCCAAACACGCGCAACAGGAGCCGGTCGGCCAGCAGGCCGCGGTGCGTGCGGGCTCGGGCCAACTTGTTGCGGTAGTGCTGTGCCAGCGTGCGTTGATTGAATTCCAGGGGTTCAACGCGATCGCGGCAGCATACCGGCGGGCGGTGAGCACCCACCTCGCCCGCAAACTGCTGCACGAAACGCAGCTTTCGCAACGCTGGCCATGATTTGTAATGCCGCTGCCAGCCTGAACGCGGCGCCAGCCAGACCGCAAAGGTCTCGGCAAAGTCTTCGGTCGGATGACTTTGCGCGTACCAATCTCCCAGATGCTGCACGTGATGGCGGCTAGCCGGTCGTGCACGGTAGCGCGAGCGATACGGTGTCGATGCCGGACCAAACAGCGCACGCCAGTGGGCGCGCCGTCGCAGCCGAAACGCCGAGTCG
This sequence comes from Steroidobacteraceae bacterium, assembly GCA_035566155.1. Lineage (GTDB taxonomy): Bacteria > Pseudomonadota > Gammaproteobacteria > Steroidobacterales > Steroidobacteraceae > FEN-1191. Next base: position 3,152 of record DATMRM010000463.1, read on the forward strand.
AACGCATGGCCGGCTTCGTGCCGCAGAATGCGCATCAGCCAGTTGCCGTTGCCGCCCTCCACCTCACGGGTCATCTTGCGTTCCAGGCGCCTCAGGCGCGGGTGCGCGAGATAGAACGGCACCGCGATACCGGGGACTCCATCCGGCGAGAACCACTCCTCGGACAGCCAGACGTGGGGACGGAAACGAATGCCGCGCCCGTCGAGCTCGTTGTACAAACGCTGCACGTAGCGCTGCACCGGCGAGCTGCGCAGCGACAGGCGCAGATCGCAGATACGCGTACGCAGCAGCTCTTCGTCGGGGAGACGGGTCCAGTCGACTTTGCGAGCTCGTGCCGGCCGATGTGGCATCGAGAAACTCTAACCAATCGCGACCGCGCTGTCCGCCACTGCAAGGGGTCTTAGGGCGGAGCGCCGGCATCGTACAATCGCACGGCAAAGGCTTCGATCCGGTCGGCGCGCGCCAGTGTGCGCAGCCAGCCTCCCGGAATCGAAGCCTGTCCGTAGAACGCGCCGGCAAGCTGGCCGTGTACGGCTCCGATCACGTCGCTATCTCCGCCCATGTTCGCGATCCGTAGCGCTCCGGAACGAAAGGCTCCGCTCGTGGCCAGCACCCAACGCGCCGTACTCAGGGCGGTCAGAGCGGGCTGCGCCTGCGGCTCGGGCGAGCGCGTCGGATCCCGATCAAGCAGTGTCTCGAGCGCCTGGGAGAGCGGCTGCTCGCCGAACAGACTGGGCCTGGGGCTCAAGACCCGAGCCAGGGGTTCACCGTGCAAGGCACTATGCAGCATCGCTGCCAATCCCCGGGAGGCGTCGATGACAGCCGGGGCTGGATCGAGCGCGGCCGCGGCCTCGGCGGCGGCGCGAACCGCCTGAACACCCTGCGCGAAATGAAACATTGTCAGCGGCGCGACCCGCGACAGCGGCGCGGCCTCGAAGTTGATGGCCGTCGAAGCCAGCGCTGGGCGGGGAGCGCCCGGCACCTGCCGGTGCAGCCAGCGCGCCGTTCCCGGTGTGAGGCCCGTGCAGTAACCTCCTGCCGTCAGATGCCCCTCCTTCTGCCAGCGACCGAAGCGTTCTGCCTGGTCGCCGGCCACCCAGCCCTGGCAGTTCAGCAATCCCTCAGCCACACACAGACTCAGCGCCGTATCATCGCTCCAGTGGCCCACTGGCAACTCGAACACCCCGCCACCGGCTATCTCGGTGATCGCCATGAAAGTGCCCGGGGAGCGATGCTGGCTGCGAGCACTCAGGGCATCGCCAATGGCAAGCCCGAGCAGGCAACCGACGAAGCGCTCACGCATGTCACGGCGCGAGGACAGCGCGGCGGACTCGGCCTGGCTGCGCCGAAAGCGCGGCCAATGTCGTATGAAATCAGCCTGTTCGAGGGTCTGCGGCACTTCCGGCCAGCTCGCCGCACGCCCGCTCTGCTGCCACAGCCGGTTGAGTTCGGCCAGTGCACTGGGTCCATCCAGCCCGGTCTCCGCCAGATAGCAGCCGACGACGGTACCGGTGCGGCCGATCCCGGCCCGGCAATGCACGTACAAGCACCTGCCACCGGCGAGCGAGTCGGCGATATATGACTGGATGGCACGCATCTCGGCGACATTGAGGGGGACGGTGGTATCACGGATGGGGCTGCGCTGCACCCGTACGCGCTGCGGCAACAGTCGCAGGTACTCGGGGCGCTCGCCCGAGTGGGTGAGGTCGAGGAACGAATCGATGCCGGCGTCGATCAGGCGTTGCACGCGTGCGAGGGTTTCGGTGTCGTCACCCTCGGACGGATGCTCGCCCGCGAGCAAGCTCCCCGGCACGACCCAGTAGCTATTCTCCAGCGGTCGATCCATGGACAACTAATCGCCCGAGAGTTCCGCCTCGAGCGCCCGCTCTTCTTCTTCGCTCATCGCCGTCAGCGCCGGACCGCGCGGATCCGCAGGCAGTGCCCGCAATCCCGAGAAATCGAACAGGCGTGAATCAGCCAGCGTTGCCGGCTGCACATTGCGCAGCGCGGTGAAGATGGACTCGAGGCGCCCGGGTTGCTCTCGCTCCCAGCCCGCCAACATCGCCTTGATGGCGCTGCGCTGCAGATTGGGCTGCGAGCCGCACAGCGTGCATGGGATCAGCGGAAAGCCCAGGCCACGCGCATAGCGCGCAATGTCGCGTTCATTGACGTACGCGAGCGGGCGGATCACGACGTGCCGTCCACTCTGCGAGCGCAGCTTGGGCGCCATCGCTTTCAGTCGTCCGCCGTGAAACAGATTCAGGAACAACGTTTCGATGATGTCGTCGCGGTGGTGTCCCAACGCAATCTTGGTGATGCCGTGTTCGGAAGCGAAACGGTAGAGCGCACCTCGCCGCAGCCGCGAACACAGCGAGCACATCGTCTTGCCTTCAGGGATCAGCCGCTTGACGACGCGATAGGTATCCTGCTCGATGATGTGGTACGGCATACCGATTGATTGCAGATAGTCCGGCAGCACGCTTCCCGGGAATCCGGGCTGCTTCTGATCAAGGTTCACGGCAAGCAGTTCGAACCGCACCGGCGCGCTGCGCTGAAGCGATCGCAGCATATCCAGCAATGTGTAGGAGTCCTTGCCTCCCGACAGGCACACCATCACACGATCGCCCGCCTCGATCATGCGATAGTCTTCGATCGCCTTGCCGACCAGTCCGCGCAGCCGCGCGCCGAGGCGCCGCACTGTCGCCGACGGCTCGCCCGGGGTTGGCCCGCTCACGCCGCACCCTCCAGGTATTTGGTTTCCAGATAGCGTAGCAGTGCATTGGCCGACAGCGGCTGATCGGTCGCGTCCTTCATCAGCTCGTTGACCGTCACCTTGGCACCCAGGCCATGCACGTGCTCGCGCAGCCAGCCGAACAGCCCGCTGAATTCTCCGCGGGCGATCTGGCGTTCCACTTCCGGATTGTGAGTATGCAGGCTCTCCCAGAGTTGTGCGGCAATCACCGCACCCAGGGCATAGGACGGGAAGTACCCAAACGAGCCCAGCGCCCAGTGTATATCCTGCAGGCACCCATCGGCCGGGCCGCTGGCGCGCACCTCCAGCCGCTGTTCCATGCCGGCATTCCACGCCTCGGGGACCTCTCGCACCGCGAGTTCCCCGGACAGTAGCTTCTTCTCCAGCTCGTAGCGCAACAGGATGTGCAGCGGATAGGTCACCTCATCGGCGTCGACCCGGATCAGGCTGCGCTGCACGTAGTTGAGCTTGCGGTAGATGTTGTCCGCCTCCCACTCAGGGCCGGTCACCGCGAAATGTTTCTGCAATAAGGGCCGCAGGTACTCGACGAACGGGCGGCTGCGCCCAACGATCATCTCCAGCAGCAACGACTGACTCTCCTCCAGCGCCATGCCGCGATCGCGTCCGACCGGCTGGTCACGCCAGGCCTGCGGCAGGCCCAGGTCGTACATGGCGTGTCCGGTCTCGTGCATGGCACCGAGCAAGCCTGAAAACAGGTCGCCGCCGTCAAAGCGCGTGGTGACCCGAATATCGCCCGGCACGCCTTCGGTGAAAGGATGTTCGCTTTCATCGAGCCGACCGCGGTCAAACGGAAAACCGATCGCCCGCATCACCTCGATCACCAGTGTGCGTTGCTTTCCTGGCGCAAATTTGCCGTTCAGCGGCAGCGGCTGATGCGTTGACTGCAGCACCAGGATCTCGCGGATCAGGCCGGGCAGGCGTCGCGCCAGCGCTTTGAAGATGGCATCCATGTCAGCCGCAGAAATCCCCGGCGAAAACTCATCCATCAGCGCGTCGTACGGGGGCAATCCGAGCGCCTGGCCGAGCAGCGCTGCCTTGTCGCGCACCAGATTCACGACTTCCTCGAGGTGCGGCGCAAACAATTCGAAGTTGTTCTGCCTTCGAGCCTCCGCCCATTGCACTTCCGCACGCGACGTCGCGCGCGCCAGGCGCGATATCAGCGACACGGGAGTCGCGATCGCATGATCGCGCTGCCGGCGCATCTCGCGCAGATTGGCCAGCTGCCAATCCTCGAGCCCCTGCGAGTTCGCCTGCGCCCGGTCGAGCAGACGCGTGATGCGCGGAGTGGTCAGCAGCGCGTGGTACTCGGTTTCCAGTGCCGCGAGCTGCTCGCCGCGCACGTCGGAACTGCCCCGCGGCATCATCACCGCCGCATCCCAGCGCAGCAAGGACAACGCGCCCAGAAATGCGTGCAGACGGCGCCACTCCTGCTCGAGCTGCTGATACGGTGTGGCCGACATGTCAGCGTCCCGGTGACCAGTCGGCCGCGCACCACTGGGCCCTGTGGCACCAGCGTGGCCAGTCGGAAGCGATGAACCCCACCCCGATCGAAATCGCGAGCACCACGGCCACGGTGAAGTAAACAATCAGCGAGCGCATATGTGACATGATAATGACTTCGCAAAAGCGCGTCTCGCGCTGCGCTAAGATCGAACGATGCCCCTTCGCATCTGCTTCGCCTCCGCGGAAATGTCGCCGTTCGCCAAAGCCGGCGGGCTCGCGGACGTTTCAGGTGCACTCGTCAAATACCTGCACGCAGACGGGCATGACATCCGTCTGTTCATGCCGGCTTATTCGAGCATCGTGCGCAAGGGACTCGAGATCTACCCGGTGGACTTTCTGCAGAACATGTGGGTGCAGCTCGGTACCCACCGCTACGGTTTTTCGGTACTGACGGCTCGCCTGCCAGGCTCCGAAGCATTTGTCTACCTGATCGATTGTCCTGAAGCCTTCCATCGCAGCTCACTCTACACCACGGCCGCCGACGAACACCGCCGCTTCCTGGTCCTGACGCACGCTGCCTTCATCTGCTGTCAGTACATGCGGTTCTCGCCGCAGATCATGCACTTCAACGACTGGCACACGGCGGCCGGTACGCTGCTGCGCCGGGCGACCTATGCCTGGGACCGGCTGTTCGAGCATACGCGCTCGGTGCTGACGATCCACAACATCGGTTATCAGGGCGATGTCAGTGGCGCGGTGGCGGATGAGATCCTGCCGGGCGGCCCTCATCAGCTGCTCAATGTGGGTGGACTGCATCTCGGACATATCAATCTGCTGCGTACCGGTATCGCCTACGCCGATCTGATCACGACCGTCAGTCCGACCTACGCGCGCGAAATTCAGAGCCCTGAATACGGTATGGGACTGCAGGATCTGCTGCGCGCACGCAGCGATTCACTGATCGGAATCCTCAACGGTGTGGACTACGATGAATGGGATCCGCGCCGCGATCCGCATCTGCCGCATCACTACGGGGCCAACCAGCTCGGTGTGAAAGCCGAGCTGAAGCAGCAATTCCTGCAGCGACTCAATCTGGCGAGCGGATCGCGCACCGCGCTGATCGGCATCGTGGCACGCATGGCGACGCAGAAGGGGTTCGACCTGTTGCTCGAGGCACTGCTTCCGCTGCTGCAGTCGCGCGAGTTCGTGCTGGTGGCGCTCGGCAGCGGCGAGAAACGCTACGAGGATTTTTTCTTCAGCCTGCAGCGGCGTTTCCCGGCGCGAGTACATTTTCATCGCGGTTACAGCGACGCGCTGGCGCACTGGATCGAAGCGGCAAGCGACATCTTCCTGATGCCTTCACGCTACGAGCCGTGCGGACTGAACCAGATGTACAGCCTGCGCTACGGCACGATTCCCATCGTGCGGCGCACCGGCGGGCTTGCCGATTCGGTGCAGCATTTCGATCGAACCAGCGGCCAGGGTACCGGTGTGGTCTTCAACGACTACGATGTCGGCGGCGTGATCTGGGGTGTGAACACCGCGCTGGATTTCTACAAGGAGAAGGCACTCTGGCGTCGACTGGTGCAGAACGCCATGGCTCAGGATTTTTCCTGGAGCAGCCAGGTGCAGCACTACGTCGATACCTACGAAGCGCTGCTGCGCCGCTAAAGCGCGCGGTCCGACCTAGAGTCGGACGCGGCCCTTCTGATCGAATGGGATCGAGTGCAGGATCGAACCCTTCAGGTGTACTTCACCGTACACGCGATAGTTGACGTTACGGCTTCCCAGTCCGCCGACCAGAGCGATCAAGGCGCTATTGAGATTGGCGATCACGTTGACATTGAAATCGATCTCGCCGTTGGCCGGCAGAACAAACGCTTGCTCGGTCTGACCTTCGGCGAACGGCATGCTTTCGATCTCCAATTTGCAGACGATGCCGCGGACTGGAATGGCTTGATCATTCGGATTGACCGCGTGCAGCCGCAGCTGCACGGGCTGCTGCTGCATGTTGCCGGTAGGGCCGAGCCGGATACCGACCACGCTCAGCTGTGGCGCCTGCAGTTTGGGCAGCAGCGACGCGCAGGCGCTCAGCATCAGCGTCAGACTCACTAGCAGCATCCCAGACCATCGTCGTGGCATGGCTTTCACGCTCAGGACCGTCCGAAGATCCGATTCAGTGCACCGTACTGCTGCGCCAACGGCCTACCCAGCGCGTGTGGCGGCAGCCGCCACAGCCAGTTGCCGCTGACGGTTCCCGGCGTGTTCAGTCGCGCCTCCGAGCCTAGCCGCAGCAGATCCTGCGCCGGGATGATCGCCAGCTGCGCGACGCTGCTGAGCACCGCGCGTTGCATGCTCTCTTCCAGCGAGTCCGGATCGGCCCGCAAATAGAACGATGCACGCTGGGCCGGTTCAGCGCTGAGGCTGCGGGCCCAGCCACGGGTCGTATCGTTGTCGTGTGTACCGGTGTACGCGACCACGTCGCGGGTGAAGTTGTGCGGCAGATGAGGATTGTCGGCGCCGCCATCGAATCCGAACTGCAGCACACGCATACCGGGCATGCGAAATTCGGTGCGCAGCTGCTCGACATCCGGGGTAATCACACCCAGATCCTCCGCCACCAGCGGCAAGGCCGGAAAATCGCGCTCCAGCATGCGAAATAGCGCGCGGCCTGGCGCCGGGCACCAGCGCCCGTCGCGCGCGGTGCGTGCCCCGGCCGGCACCGACCAGTAGCCGGCCAACCCGCGAAAGTGATCGATGCGCACCAGGTCGAAGCGTTGTAACTGACGCGACAGCCGCGTGCGCCAGAACGCGAAATGATCG